>CAMAQX010000243.1 GCA_945860455.1 Lishizhenia tianjinensis | reverse complement strand
ATACCTCCTTCCTCAACTAATTTACCAATAAATATGGGGGAATTAGAAATAGAATGGAAACAACACTCTACCTATAATTTTCAAGGAATTGACCGTAAAAAGCAACCTATCAAATACACCCTAATACGCTATTTACATTCAAAAAATTTACCTGCAAACCGATTAGGGATAAATAAACTTCAGGCAAGTGATTTCAAGGAAATAGAAAATGGAATAGCTGATATTCATGAAAAGAAACCGGGTTTTATTGGTCGATTAAATGAGATGAGGTATCAAATTCATGTGGCTAATAATCCAAATGGCAGCACCTTACTCCAGCGATTGGAATTTTGGGAAACGGGTTGGCAAATCGCACAAAAAAACTTCATTTTTGGTGTTGGCACTGGGGACATTAAACATGCATTTCAGGAAGAATATAAAACCAGTAACACCTTATTATTGCCTAAAAACAGGGTGGAAGCGCACAATACATACCTTACCTTTTTTATCACTTTCGGAATTGGTGGGGCACTTTATTTATGTTATGTACTATTTATCTATTTTAAGTTTCAAATCAAATCACGAGACAAGCTTGGAATTATTTTTATCAGTTTATTAGCGGCTTCATTTTTAACGGAAGATACGCTTGAAACCCAAATGGGAATTAGTGTTTTTAGTTATTTGTATGCTCTTTTCTCTATCCATAAAACCAAAATGATGCAGGATTAATTTTTTTAGAAAAGTTCACCGAATTCTCCCATCGAACAAACAATTCTTACCTTTGTTTACTAATTTTAGCTCATGATGTCATATTGTTTGGATTTATTGAACCGCAAGCGAGTTCCCACGTTGGAAGTTACCATTGGCCAGTTGAAAATGGGGGAGGGAAATCCAATTCGCTTACAATCCATGACAACAACAGACACCATGGATACCGAAAAATCGGTTGAGCAATCTATTCGGATGATTGAAGCGGGTTGCGAGTTAGTTCGGTTGACTGCTCCAAGTAAAAATGAAGCAGAAAATATGGGTGTTATTCGGCAGGCACTTCACGATAGAGGATATTTTGCGCCACTCGTTGCAGATATTCATTTTACGCCGAATGCTGCTGAAATTGCTGCAAAATTGGTCGAAAAAGTACGGGTGAATCCTGGAAATTATGCGGATAAAAAGAAATTTGAGGAAATCGATTATACAGACGATACTTACCAAGCTGAGTTAGAACGAATAGAAACGAAATTTACACCGCTCGTTTTATTGTGCAAAGAAAACAATACAGCTATGCGGATTGGCACGAATCACGGTTCGCTTTCTGATCGGATTTTGAGTCGATATGGAGATACGCCGGAAGGAATGGTTGAATCCGCGTTTGAGTTCATTCGCATTTGTGAAAAACACCAGTGTTTTAACCTAACCATTTCCATGAAGGCCAGCAATACCTTGGTTATGGTACAGGCTTACCGTTTGTTGGTTTCCAAAATGTTGGAAAATGGTCGTTGCTATCCATTGCATTTAGGGGTTACTGAAGCGGGAGATGGAGAAGATGGACGTATCAAGTCAGCGGTTGGAATTGGAGCACTTTTAGAAGATGGAATAGGGGATACCATTCGCGTTTCTTTGACAGAAGAACCAGAGTTTGAAATTCCTGTGGCGCGAAAATTAGCGGAGAAATTTGATGCTGCTCAGGATTTTTTAATTTCAGATAAAACTACTTCTCTACCTTACAATCCTTTTTCTTATTCGCGCAGAAAAACGAACGAAATTCATAATATCGGTGGAAAACACGTTCCAGTAGTAGTGGCAGATTTGTCTGAAAAACAAACAATTACTCCAGCAAATTTTTATGGTTTTGGATACAATTATTCGATTCAATTAGATAAATGGAATTTACAGGATTTAGCTGCGGATTACGTATATATTGGTCAAAACATACTTGATTTTGAGGTTCCAGGAACCTTAGGTGTAATTGTGGATTTCTCTTCATGGACTGAAAATCACGCTTCAAAACCAGGTTATTTTCCTTTGGTAAAAGCAGATCACTTGAGCGAATTGGATAAAAACCAACGCATTTTTCTAGAAATTGAATGTACTGATTCGATACCTGAAAACGTGCAAGATTTCCCTAATCTTATTTTGGTTTTAAAAACCGATTATTCCAACAAAACTCAACTTTTCAGGAAGGTGTATATTGATTTACTATCACGCCAGTTGGAAATACCTGTTGTGTTGAAAGTGGAGAATTTCTCATCGGACAATGAAACGTTTCAACTTTATGTTTCGAGTGATTGTGGTTCGTTATTCATTGATGGCTTTGGAGATGGTTTGTGGTTGAAAGGCACTCAGCCAATGACAGTAATCAATTCTACTGCCTTTGGAATTCTTCAAGCAACCCGAACCCGCATTTCTAAAACAGAATATATTTCCTGTCCTTCTTGCGGCAGAACTTTGTTTGATTTGCAAGAAACAACTGCGAAAATTCGAGAACGAACCTCTCATTTGAAAGGAATTAAGATCGGAATTATGGGCTGTATCGTGAATGGTCCGGGCGAAATGGCCGATGCAGATTATGGATATGTTGGCACAGGTCCAGGAAAAATACACCTATACAAGGAAAAAACTGTTGTCCGTAAAAATGTACCTGAAGACCAAGCCGTTCAAGCCTTGATTGACCTCATCCAGGAACATGGAGATTGGGTGGAGCGTCAGTAATAGGGATGATTTTTTAGAACAAGAAAGAGCAGTATTACTAAGTTTTGTGAGATTATCATTGAGACAATCTTCTTTCTAATATTTTAATCACTTTCCTATAGAATAATGCATCTTTAATATCCCATAATAGGAAAATACTCAATGGCACATTTATACCTATTAAATAGTATATAAACCAGGCTTCTTTAATCCCAAAATAGCATAAAAAAGAGCAGACATAAGAAAATAATGCCAAGTAGATTTTTGGTATAAGATTCTTTGCAAAATGACCTTTACAAACTTCCAATTCATTTATTAATTGGCGTTTATCAAAAATATCTAACGAATTAAAATATGTTTCTAAGTTCATTCCAGTAGGAATTGCGTTTAAAATTTCAGCATTTGTTTTTTTCATTTTTATTAGGTTTTAATTAGAGAAAGAGTTTGATGAGATTCAACTTGCTTGTGCAAGTTGAATCTCAATATGATCAAAAAGGTGAACTTTTAAGTAGTCGAGAAGGGTTTGAAAACGATTGCCATTTTGAGGTCTTGAAAAAGTTGAGCGAATGCTTTCGTTTGATTTTAAAATTTCTAAAGTTCTTTTAGAATTTTTGTAGTGGCCAGTGATGATTAAAATTCCTGGTTGAGTTGGAATTGATTCTACTATATTTTGATAAGTGATTTTTGTGGAATCTAAATCTTCTTTTAAAGAAAAAGTTTTTCCAGATTTGTTTTTTGTTGAGACACCTTTTTCAATTCGTTTGTTTAAAATTTTAAACAATCTTTCAGTCCCAACGATTGGCTTAATTTTCATTTTCATTTTACTTTCCATTTTTATATAGATTTTAGGGGTTACATTTAAATAATCCAAAATTTTGTCTCGTGTGACACGATTCGATACATTTTTTTTTCACTCGGAACAAAATGGGCATACTTATCCTCTTATCCTTTTGTGAAGAATTTAAATTTTTATAACAAAAAAATTAATTGTTTAAGGGTATTAAGATTGAACAATCATATAATCAAACCTAATTAAATGAAGCGGATAAAAAAAATGATTTTCG
>CAMAQX010000242.1 GCA_945860455.1 Lishizhenia tianjinensis | reverse complement strand
GCCCTTTTTGCCCTTTCGGACGTGATGCGCGGATTAGTACTTGAGTACAGCAACGCATTTTATGAATTCATTGAACTTCAAGAAATAAACGATTTATTGATTGTATCCGCTTCACAATATGACAGGCTTATTGAACAATACACCTTAGGTAGTGAACTTGGTGTCAATTCAGAAAGTGAGCTAGTGCGGTTGAAAGCGGAAAAACAAACCATTCTTACAGACATAAATGAAAATGAAAAAGAACTCTTAGCCTTAGAATTAACCTTGAGAATGCTTATGAATTATCGTTCAGGTGTTAAATTACTTCCTAAAAAAGACCTTTCTCTTTTGAACCCAAAAATATCTGAGGAACAACTAGTTGGCACAGCAATGAACGGAAGGCCTGATTTAAAAATTGCTCAAAAGAATATTTCACTCTATCAAGCTACTTTAAAGAAAGAAAAATCAGAAATTGTACCCAACATCAATTTAGGGTATCAACCTCATGATCAAGGATCAAATCACGTTAGACCCTACGTCGGGATGGTTTTTGAAATGGGCATTCCTGTTTTTAATCGTAATCAAGGCAATATAGCCAAAGCGAAAATTCAAATTGACCAAAGTTCACTTTTACTGCAATATAAAACGGAGGAAGTTAAAAATGAGGTTTTAATGGCTGTGGAAACATTTAAAAGAACCCAAGAATTGAAAAATTCATACAATCTAGAATTAATCGATCAAATGGAGTTCCTTGCTAAAAATGCCAAATCGAACTACGAAAGTAAGAATATTTCATTGTACGAATACATCGATTTTCAACGCAGTTATATCGAGAACAAATTAAACTACATTCAAGCCAATCGAAAATTTAATGAGGCTATTAACCTTATGAATTTCGTTGTTGGCATGGACTTAAAAAATTTATAACATGAAACAATTATTTTTTATCACATTCCTTATAGCATGTAAGTTTACTTTTGGACAGTTAACGCCGACCAAGATTGAATTAAATAAAAATATGTTCCTTCAACAAAAACTCTATGGTTTTTCCTTCAATAATTCATGGGTTGGATTTCATGATTGGAAAGATTCCGCTTTTTTGAAGCCTGTTTTAGGATTACATGCAGATTACAATTACTTCTTTACCGAAAAATTAGGTCTAAGTATCCAGGCAGGTTTACAAATGCGAGGAGTTGGAATAATTACACCTGATTTTGATAATTCAGTTGGAAATCAAGATTCGACAGGTAGACAACGTCATAATGTTCGATCATTAGAAGTTCCTATTCAATTTTATTATCGACCTACAAAAGAAATAATAAAAAACGCCCGACTTGTTTTTGGGTTCGGTCTAGTACCCATGTATCACCAAAAAGTGGTTAGAAAATGGTATAGCGTAGACGATGGCTTTCATGCACCAATATCCTACAAAAGTAATTACCATATGTTTGATGTACCTCTTAGACTGTCCTCTGGTTTGGATGTAAATGTGGCGGGAGGAAATCTCTTTCGTGCTGCATTAATTTTGGATTATGGATTTATTAACAACTATAAAAATCCATTAACGGCAGACAAATCAAGTAAACACTTTCTTCTAGGAGTACAGATGACTTTTCTTTTTTAATGAAATTAGTACTTTATATATTCATACTATCAGTTTCGTTTGGTGCATTTAGTCAAGACACCTTGGTTGTTTTTGACCGACCTGGCGTGGCTGATAGTCCTTATTTAGTACCTGAAAAAACCTACTTTTTAGAAAGCGGTATAGGGTTTTCAGATCAAAGTGAGGCAAGTGACTTGCTTTATCCAAGCATAATGATAAGAAAAAGGATATTTAAAACGACTGAATTGCGTCTTGCTACCTCTACATTTCCTCAAAGCATTAGGTTAATGCGCCAAATCACAGAACAATCCCCAATTCTTGGATCTATTGGAGCAAAACAAAGAATAGTAAGAGAGAAAAAATGGATACCTGAAACAGCAGTAATTCTCAACTCGTATTATAATTTTTCGAACATGAATAAACCCAAACTGGCGAATTTTGTTTGGGAGATGCAGTTGTTGTTTCAGTCAACCTTAACGAATTGGTTTTCTATCAATTACAATTTTGGGTATATTCATTTTGCAACTGAAAACCAACACTATTTGAATCAAAGTACCTGTTTCAATTTCCAACTCACAAAAAAAACGAGTGCATTTGTAGAAAATTTTAATTACGTGAGTCTACATTCTGATTCTCCGGAAATTTGTTACGATTTTGGTTTTACACACCTTTTAACTAAGAACATTCAAGTTGATTTATCCTATATCGCAAATAGATTTAACCAAGCGCATTACGGAACTATATTAGGGGGTATTTCTTTTCGGATTTGCGAAAATTAATATTGATGTAATGTTAATCTGTTTGATTTGCGATAAATAACCCTAATTTTACACTAAAAAACAATGAAAATCATTTCATTTAACGTTAATGGAATCCGAGCTATTACAGGAAAATCTTTTCTTCAAGATATGCAACGGGTCAACGCTGATATAATTTGTTTACAGGAAACAAAAGCAACGGTTGATCAGGTTAAAGAAACAGTCGCCTCTTTGAGCGAATATCATGTTTTTGCGCATGAAGCGGACAAAAAAGGATATTCCGGAACAGCAATCTTAACTAAAACAAAACCACACAATATCACCTATCATATTGGAATAGAGGAACATGACATGGAAGGACGAACTATTTGTGCTGAGTATGATGAATTTTTTCTTGTAAATGTATACGTACCAAATTCAGGTAGTGAACTTGCCCGATTAGGTTATAGACAAACCTGGGATCGTGACTTTTTATCGTTTTTAAAGAACTTAGAAAAAATTAAACCTGTCATTGTTTGTGGCGATTTTAATGTGGCACACAAAGCAATTGATTTGGCAAGACCAAAAGCTAATTACAATAAATCAGCTGGGTTCATGCAAGAAGAAATTGATGGCATGGACGCATTTACTACCCATGGTTTGATGGATACATTCCGTCACATTCACAAGGATGCTATTGATAAATATACCTGGTGGAGTTACCGTGCCGGTGCCCGAGAAAAAAACATTGGCTGGAGAATCGATTACTTTTTAGTATCTCAATCATACCTCGGTAAAGTTACCGATGCTTTTATCTTAAATGAAATTCACGGTTCCGATCATTGTCCGGTTGGAATCACCTTAAATTAATACCTTATTCATGAACAGAATTATTTCCCTTGCATGCTTATTCCTTATTTCAAGTTGTGCAATAAGCCAAAAGAAAACAGAAACAATTGCCTTTTATAATGTAGAAAACCTTTTCGATGTTGAGGACGGTCCGAATGATGATTCAGAATTTTTACCGGAAGGAAAAAACCAGTGGACAAAAGAACGGTACGAGGAAAAATTAAGCCACATAAGAAAAGTACTTGGCGATCTGTCTTACCCCGCTCTTGTTGGTTTTTGTGAAATTGAAAATGAAGCCGTTTTAAAAGCGATCATTTCAGGAGACAAACAGTTAACAAATTACGGGGTTGTTCATCATGAAAGTCCAGATGCTAGAGGCATTGATGTTGGTTTCATCTACAACACAAGTAAATTGAAATTAATTTCTTCAGGGAAAATCAGGTTTACGCTTCCGGGTGACGCACAGCCTAAATCAAGGGATATTGTTTGGGGGAAATTTGTTGCAGCAAAAGACACTCTTTTAGCGATGGTAAATCATTGGCCGAGTAGAAGAACAGATGATAGCGAACCCAAACGAATTA
>CAMAQX010000241.1 GCA_945860455.1 Lishizhenia tianjinensis | reverse complement strand
CTCTAAAAATAACAAATCATGACTAAAGCAGACGTAGTTACGGAAATTGTTCAAGAAACAGGACTTGACAAAAACGAAGCATTAAAAGCGATTGAGGCCTTTATGACATCAATTAAGAATTCATTAGCAAACGGACAAAATGTTTACCTTCGAGGGTTTGGTAGTTTTATTGTTAAAGAAAGAGCCGAAAAGACAGGTAGAAATATTTCTAAAAACACAACAATTATTATTCCTGCTCATAACATCCCTTCTTTCAAGCCGGCCAAAACGTTTGTTGAAGAAGTTAAGACTAAAGTAAAAAGTTAATCTATCCTATTTTTATTTCAATTAAATACGTTGCAAATGTAACGTATTTTTTTTGCCTTATTTTGAGCAGATGTAAACGAAAGCGGGGGGAATATTGAGGGGTGTGAACTTAATTTTTACATCTTCAAACATTTGCTTGAGTTGCTTTTTTGCTTGAAGACTATATTGAAATTGAATATATTTTCCATTTGAACAAAGAACGTTGTTCGCACTATTCAGAATTGAGGTACGTAGTTCTTTCGAGAAATTAGCCAGGGGCAAGGAAGACAAAATTACTTCAGCACTTTTAAATCCAAGTTCAGTCAAATAATTCTGCATTTGTTCTGCCGAATCATGTATAATATGAACATTTTTTTGCTGAAACTCCTGTTTCAATTTATCACAAAATCCTTCATTGAGTTCAAAAACGAATAAATGAGCCTTTTTATCTAATTTTTCTACGATCTTTCGGGTAAAAACTCCTGTGCCTGGACCCAATTCAACAATAACTTTTACTTCAGAAAAATCAATAGTATCCATCATTTTAGATGCCAAAAAACGAGAGCTTGGTGTTAAAGAACCAACCATTTTGTTTTCTTTAATAAATTCTCGTAAAAAAGTCCTTTTTGACATGGGTTTAATCTGCTAAAATATATGAATCATTATGCAAAATTCCATGAACTTTTCCGGTGAATTCCTTACCGAAAAATGGCGTGTTTATGGATTTAGAAATATTTTGCTCCTTGGTGTTAATCCAATTAGTGTTTGTATCAAATAGAGTAGCATCAACAACTGAATCCACCTCAATTGGACGTAATTCTATTCCAAAAGCTACTCTTGATTTTATAGCTAGTGCGTTAACAAATTGTTCAACTGCCTCAGGAAAATGAGTGTTTAAATTTGGGAAAAGTGTTTGCAATTGAATACAACCAAATCCTGCATAATCAAATTCAATTTCTTTTTCCTCTATATCCAACGGACGATGGTCAGATGAAACAGTATCAATGGTTCCATCTAATAGGCCCTGAATGAGTGATAAGCGATCCTTTTCCGTTCGAAGCACAGGAAGCACTTTAAATTGCGTGTCAAAATCGAGCATACTTGTTTCATTGAATAACAAATTCATCACATGCACATCTGCTGTGATATCCAACCCTTTCCTTTTAGCCGATCGAACCAAGGCAACTCCTTCAGCCGTGGAAAGTCCCGTAATGTGCAAACGTCCTTCGGTGTATTCCAATAAACGGATATTTCTTTCTAATTGGATGATTTCTGAAATCGATGGATCGGCTTTCAATCCTGTACGTGTGCTGGCAATTCCTTCGTTAACCACCCCATGAGCAGCAATAGATTCATCTCGAGCAATTGAAACAATTTTACCACCGAAATTCTTACAATACAATAAGGCCCGGTAAAAAATTCCGCCATTTAGTGCGTATTGATCGTCCATAAAAAGCTTGGCGCCGCTCTGAAACATATCATACATTTCTGCTAAATTCTTTCCTTCCATTTTTTCTGTAACACAACCCATTGGATGTAATTGAGTAGTGTGATATTCTGCTTTGCGCAACACATATTCTACAATTGATTTATTATCGATTACAGGGAAAGTGCTCGGAGTAAGAAAAACATGTGTGAAACCACCTGCTGCCGCTGCATTCAATCCAGAATCAATCGTTTCTTTTTGTTCAAAACCAGGATCTCCAAAGGTGGCTTTAACTTCTACCCAGCCTTGTGAAATCTGCAGATCATCTACTTCAATTATTTGTGCTTCAAGATCTTCAATAGAATCTTCAATGTTGCGATAAATTCCATTTTCAATCAAAATGTCCTTTTTTGTTCCGAAAAAAGAGGAAGAAGCATCTGATATTAGGACTGATTTCAGTAGTATTTTCATGCTATTTTCTGCGTTTTTACAATATTACTTCCAAAATTTTAAAACTGCCCACTCACTTAAAAGAAAAAGTAACCCAATTATCAACATCCAACGCCAATATTCGACGGGTTTATCTAATTCAATTTTGGCTAAGCTTTGTCCTTCATTAATTTTTTTATAGGTGACCCGTTTGATCCCCTTGTCTTTTAAACCATCTAAAATTTCAGATTCTGTAGCATAATTCACCTCAGATTCATCGCGTGAATAATTCAATGAAACAATACCGATTTGTTCCTCATCTTGAACGGAATACGTTCCCGCTTTTAACATTTCCACAGCTTCCTTTCCTCGTAAAATAAAATAAGTGGCCATTCCTTGTTGTTCTGTTTTTGGAATAAAATCTACTTCCTTGTTTTTTAAATGTACTGGCGTATCATCCTTTACTTTCTTGTATAATGGAAAACTTGATTCTTTTCCAATTGTAAGGTAAATAGGCGTTTTTCGTTGACTCATCTCCCCCATTCTTAGTAAAATGGAAGGGAAAAGTGCATCCGAGATAAAGGAACTAAAGGAGCTTTCAAGCGAACTCGTGAATAGAAACACAGAAGAACCTAAGCTTGAACGAATAAACAAAGGAAGTCCGTTTTGAAGATTGATTAAATCAAATGCTCGCGAGCTACCGGTTCGTTGAGTTTGATAGAGTTGAGAAACTGCTGGTAAGGTAATATTGGTACTTTTCTTCTCAAACATTCCCAAAAAGAAAGGATCTTCGAAGGCGATTTGTTTAATTTTTGTTCCCGTAGAAACGAGCGTTCCTAATTGGGGTAATTGAACTTGACTCAAAAAAGAATTCCAAGAACCCTTCTCTAATTTAGACCCAGGAAAAAGGCCAACTGATCCGCCACCTTGAACAAACTCCAACAACATTGCCGCATGACCAGAAGAGATTTCATTTACTCCATTTAAGACCACCAAATCCGTTTGATTCAATTGATCTTTAGAAAAGGAGCCTTGTTGCACGACGTTTAACTTGTAATACTTTTCGAGGGAATACACACGCTGCATGGCATCGGTAGCATCCGGTCCATTTAGCACCAAAACTGAGGTGTGATCATCTAAAAAATAGGAAAAATGAAAATCATCATCCCATAATAATTGTTTATCGTTAACAGAGACTTTACCTGTTTTAAAGCCGGGAGAATTATCCGTAAAATTAATAGTAGTTGTAGTTTTTTTGTTAGCTGGTAAATCAATCACAAAATCGCGTTTCATCGTATTAATTGAACACGAAACATCGACATTATTTAAAATAGTATTTCCATTATTTACCAGACGAATATTCAATTCCGAATTCTCTCCTAATTTCTGCACGGGCGATGTAAACCAAACGGAATCTATTGATAAATTGGACGCTTGCTGCGGTTTTAGTTGAATGGGATAATAATATCCAATTTCATCTTTGGTTAACTGGTCAAATTTGACTTGGTTTTTTTGAAAATCTGAAAAGATTACATATTGTTTTGATCCCAATTTCTGTTGATGTGCCTCTTCATTTTTGACAATATTTTTTTCCCACTCCAGCACTTCATCCAACGATTTGC
>CAMAQX010000240.1 GCA_945860455.1 Lishizhenia tianjinensis | reverse complement strand
TCCCTCGCGCTTTTCTTGACTTAAATAGATAGAATTTTTGGTTTGTTTCAATGCCTCAATTTCAGAACGAAAAAGGATTTCATTAAAATTTCGATTTCCGTAAAACAAATTTAGTTGCTTCGTTGACCCCTCCAATGATTTAGCAATGGAAAGAATGGGCGTGATTCCACTTCCAGCTGCAAAGGCAACAATCGTTTTGTCCGTTTCTTTCAATCCAAAATTACCTTCCGGTTTTGAAATATGCAGTAAATCACCCACTTGTAATGAACGTACTAAAAACGTTGATGCTTTCCCATTTTCTATGGCTTTCACCCCAATCGAAAGTTGCTCTGTTGGACCGGAACAAATCGAGTAGGACCTTCTAAATTCTTGGCCATCCAGGGTTACGATCAAATTAATGTATTGACCAGGAACAAAAGAAAATTCCTTTTTTAGTTCAGCGGGGATATCAAATACAAGTTTAACCGAATCAGGAGTCAGTTGTTGTTTTTCAACTACTTGAATTGCATGAAAACCCTTGTGCAAAGGAGCTTCTGCATTCTTTTTAAATATACTAAATAATCCCATAATTAATCGTCAAATGATACTACCAATCGATCACTAGTTGGATGTGCTTGGCATGTTAATATATATCCTCTTTCTACTTCGTCTTTATCCAATGCATAGTTTACATCCATTTGGGCTGTTCCTTCAATTATTTTTGCTTTACACGTACAACAAACTCCTCCTTTACAAGCAAAAGGCAAATCTGCTCCAGCTTCATATCCAGCGTCCAAAACTGATTTTCCTTGTGAAGACATATTGAAATCGTACACATCTCCATCTAGTATAATCGAAACACTTGAATCAAAGGATGGTTCAATGTTTTCCTTTTTTTCAATGGTGCGCTTTCCTCCTTCGGTTGTAAATAACTCAAAATGAATGTTTTCTTCTGAAACGCCTTTTAATTTTAGTGTTTTTTGCACATCTAAAATCATGCTTTCCGGACCACAAAGATAAACTGCATCAATGGATTGGTTTTGCAAAAAAGCATCGTATAATTGAGAACATTTGTCCGCATCAATTCTTCCTTTTTGAATTTTATTACCCAAACTTTCACGCGATAAAACATGTATGATTCTAAATTTACTTAGATACTTACTTTTTAATGCTTCCAGCTCTTCCCGGAAAATAATGCTTGAGAATCCTTTGTTACCATAAAATAAGGTTACATCGCTATTTGGTTCTTCTCGTAAAACAGTTTTTATGATCGATAGAATAGGGGTGATACCACTTCCAGCGGCAAACAAAACATACGATTTTTTGGCTGTAGCATTCGTTTCTACTTTAAAATTACCCATGGGAGTCATCACTTGAAGGGCATCTCCTTTCTTTAAGTCATGGTTGGCATAGGTAGAGAAAACTCCATTTTCTACTTGTTTTATTGCAACACGCCATTCATTTTCAAATGGAGAAGAGCACAAGGAATAGGATCTACGCGTATCTTTTCCGTCAATGGTAGAACGTAATGTTAAATATTGGCCAGATTGAAAATGATAATCACTTTTTAACGATTCCGGAATGGAGAAAGAGATGGATACGGTATCCTCCGTTTCACGTCGAAGGTCACTGATGGTTAGCTCATGAAAGGTTGGAGTCATTCTGTATGTTTCTAGGGTTCCAAAATTACTAATTTCTAGTCAATTTTGATTGATTTCACTAAGGTTCGCATTAAAAACCAAAATTTGGCTGTGTAAAATGTAACGAAACTAGGATAAGTTGCGTATTGTCCAATTGAAACCTTATGAAAATAACAATTCACATATTATTTGTTCTAACCGTCTTTCGTGCAGTAGCGAGTGAAAAAACGATTTCGCGATCGGAATATATCTCTGCTTGGAAAATGGTTGCTATCGAACAAATGAATGTACATGGAATTCCTGCCAGTATTACGTTGGCTCAAGGTATTTTGGAATCTGCAAATGGTAATTCAAAATTAGCCAAGGAAGGAAATAATCATTTTGGCATTAAATGTCATGGGTGGGAGGGTGAAAAAATGTATCAGGATGATGATGCTAAAAATGAATGTTTTCGGGTATATAAAAATGCCAAGGAATCTTATTTAGATCACAGTGCTTTTTTAAAGAAACACCAGCGATATGCTTTTTTATTTAATTATAAATCAACAGATTATAAAAATTGGGCAAAAGGATTGAAGGATGCGGGTTATGCAACAAGTTCAACCTATGCCGAAGCACTCATAAAACTGATTGAAGATGAAAAACTGAATCAATATGATTCACAAAGAGTTTCTTCGCCACTTGTTTCAACTCAAAATACCTTTGCGTTCCAAGCGCATCAACAGAATATCAATCCCAATGGAGTGCGATATGTTGTTGCCAAAAAAGGAGATACTTTTTTTCGAATTTCTCAAGAATTAGGAATCTCCACATCTCTTTTGAGAAGGTATAATAATTTCCATCCAGACAAAGAATTTTTAGTGCCGGGAGATATTATTTATTTGCAACCAAAAAGTTGGAAATCGAAAACGGATAAGCAAATGGTTTTGAAAGAGAAAAAAACATTGCGTGAAATTTCTCAAGAAAAAGGTATTCGATTAAAAACGCTTTTACGAAAAAACAACAGTACTATGCCCGATCAACATTTGCCGAAAGGCACGAAAATATTCCTAAAATAGCTGTTTCAGATAGTTAAGAATTTGTTTGTTGTTGTTTGTTTAAATAAAAGGAGGTTACTTCGGTGGCCTCTTTTTTTTATTGTTCGCTTTCCTTCCTACCAACAATCCTTATATTTGTACTTCAAAATTTGAAACATGAAAGTGAATCCAGCCTATCAAACCAAGCAGCAGCTTCTTGATTTATACAATAAACCATTATTGGAATTGGTTTTTGAAGCGGCCACCATTCATCGTCAGTTTCATGATCCGCGTGAAGTTCAAATGTCTTCTTTATTGAGCATTAAAACAGGTGGATGCTCTGAAGATTGCGGGTATTGTCCACAAGCGGCTCGCTATAACACAGATGTGGAGGCGCACAAGCTGATGACTGTTGATTCGGTTATTGAACAAGCTAAAAATGCCAAAGCAAATGGTTCATCTCGTTTATGTATGGGGGCTGCGTGGAGAGAAGTGCGCGACAACAAAGATTTTGATAATGTAGTTGAAATGGTGCAAGAGGTGAATAACCTTGGAATGGAAGTATGTTGCACACTAGGAATGATGAACGAAAATCAAGCATTGCGTTTGAAAAATGCAGGTTTATTTGCTTATAATCACAATTTGGATTCATCGCCCGAATTTTATGGTGATGTCATTTCAACCAGAGAGTATGAAGATCGATTAAACACGATTGAAAACGCCAGAAAAGCAGGAATATCCGTTTGTTCTGGTGGAATAATTGGAATGGGTGAGGCCGTGGAAGATCGTATTGGTTTATTGATGAGCTACATGAAAATGGAAACTCCGCCAGAATCTATTCCGATTAATGCACTTGTGGCGGTTGAAGGTACGCCGCTTGAAGATCAAAAACCGATTGAACAATGGGAAATGATTCGCATGGTTGCTACAACAAGAATCCTTTTTCCAGAATCAATTGTACGTTTATCTGCGGGAAGAACCAAAATGAATATGGAAGGACAAGCATTGTGTTTTATGGCCGGTGCGGGATCTATTTTTGCTGGAGATAAATTGCTAACTACACCAAATCCAGAATTCAACGAAGACAAAGAAATGTTCGATATTTTAGGCTTGGTGCCAAAAGAGCCATTCAAAG
>CAMAQX010000239.1 GCA_945860455.1 Lishizhenia tianjinensis | reverse complement strand
TTTTAACTGGAATTGCATTAATTACAATTTCCATTCTGCTCGGAGCATTTGGTGCCCATGGGTTAAAATCTATTGTTAGTTCGGAGAAATTAATCAGTTTCGAAACAGGAGTGAAATATCAAATGTATCAAGGATTAGCATTTATAATCATTGGGTTTAATTATTCCACAATTAAATTCATTAATCCGTGGTTTTATCGTTTGGGTTTGGTGGGCATTTTACTATTTTCTGGATCTATTTATTTCCTAACAATTTCGGATATTACTCATTTTCCCAAACTCATATTCATTCCATTAACTCCAATTGGTGGTGTGTCATTAATTGCCTCCTGGCTATTTTTATTCGTTTCTATACTCAAGCAAAAGGTTTCAAAATGAATATAACCGTTTTAGGATCTGGAACCTCACAGGGAGTACCCGTAATCGGTTGTTCTTGTGCTATTTGTTCAAGTTCCGATGAACGAGACAAAAGATTTAGAAGTTCGGTTTTAATTGAAATCGATGGGAAAAATATTGTTATTGATACCGGTCCAGATTTTAGAAGCCAGATGCTTGCTAATCACGTTAAGCAAGTGGATGCGGTACTTTTCACGCATGAACATAAAGATCATACCGCTGGTTTGGATGATATTCGACCCTTCAATTTTATGCAGAACGAGGTGATACCTGTTTTTGCATCTGATCGAGTTGCAGAAGCATTACAACGCGAATACGCTTATATTTTTGCAGAAAAAAAATATCCTGGAGCCCCAGAAATAGACTTACACATTATTGAAAACGAGGCGTTTAATCCTTTTAAATCGCTCAAAGTTATTCCTATCCGAGTGATGCATGGCCAAATACCAGTGTTTGGTTTTCGAATAAAAGATTTCACCTATATAACGGATGCAAAAACAATTGACCAAATTGAAATTGATAAAGTAAAAGGAACAGAAATTTTAATTATCAATGCGTTGCGCTTAGAAAGTCATCATTCTCATTTTAGTTTAGATGATGCTTTAGCCTTTATCGATGAGATTGCTCCAAAAAAAGCATATTTAACCCATATTTCCCATGTTTTTGGCAAGCATGAAGAAATAGAAAAAATGCTTCCTCCTGGTGTTTTTGCAGCCTATGATGGTTTACAAATCAACATCCCTAGTAAGTAATGTTTAAAAATTTGCAACTGAATAATTAATTTTGAATGAATAGAAAGTAAATTAGCTACGTGAAAGAGGAAAAATTCATTGATATCAGAAAACTCATTAAGAGTAAAAATCCCCGTTTATTGAAATGGCTTCCGGGGTTTGCCGTGCGTTATTTGGAACGAATTCTTCATCAAGATGAAATTAATGAATTCCTGGCAAAGAATAAAGATACATATGATATCGATTTTTGTCATGCTATCATGGAGTATTTTAACATTGAAGTCATCATTGACGGAATTGAAAAAATACCTGTGAATGAACGAATTGTAATTGTAATGAATCACCCTTTAGGTGGAGTGGATGCTATTGCTTTTGTTTCGGGAGTTGCTCAAAGGAGACAGGATTTTAAATTTATTGTGAATGATTTATTGTTGAATTTAACCAATATGCGCGGGTTATTTCTAGGTGTCAATAAATTTGGAAAAAATGACGGAAATAAACGAAATCAAATCGATTCTCTTTTCGAATCTGATGATACAGTTTGTATTTTTCCTGCTGGAAAAGTAAGTCGCCGACAAGAAGGACGAGTAATGGACCTTGAATGGAAAAAAACATTCATTACCTTAAGTCGAAAATATGACCGAAAAATTGTACCGATACACATCGATGGAGGATTGAGTAATTTCTTTTATCGTTTATCTGAAATTCGGCAAAAATTCGGCGTAAAATCGAATATTGAAATGTTGTATTTGGCTGATGAAATGTTTAAGCAAAAAAACAAAACAATTCGATTCAATGTTAAAGACTGTATTGATTTAAACTCCTACCATCCAGAAAAAACAGATAAAGAAGTTTCTGAAATGATTAAGGAAACTATCTATACAAGCACAAAATAAATAGTTTATGAAACCGATAATAGAGGCGATAGACAAGGAAATACTAAAACGGGAATTAAACAAAGATCGATTTGTGCGCACAACCCGAAAGGGTGGAAATGAAATTTATGTTGTAAATCAACACAATGCCCCAAGTGTATTGCAAGAAATCGGAAGATTACGTGAACTGACTTTTCGACAATCAGGAGGAGGAACAGGAGAATCTGTTGACTTAGATGAATACGACACGCATGAACATTGCTACGATCAATTGATTCTATGGTCACCTGAAGATGAGGAAATAATTGGTGGATACCGATTTATTCGTTGCGACAAGGCAATTGATGACGCTGGACAAATACATCTATCAACCAGTCATTATTTTGAATTTAGCGCTCACTTTACAAGGGATTATCTTCCATACACTATTGAACTTGGAAGAAGTTGGATACAACCCAATTTTCAAGCAACGACCAATCCTAAAAAAGGACTATTTGCTTTAGATAATATTTGGGATGGCTTGGGTGCTATTACGATAATGAATCCTGAAATAAAGTATTTTTTTGGTAAAGTCACCATGTATCCAACCTATAATATTGAGTGCAGAGATTTCTTATTGCATTTCATGCATCATTATTTTCCAGACCGTGAACATTTGATGAAACCCTTCAATCCACTCATTCAAAACTACGATAAAAGTAAATTTGATATGCAGTTGGACGGATTGGATTTTAAAGAAGGAATGAAAGTGTTGAATACGTATGTTCGTGAAAATGGAGAATTTATTCCGCCATTGGTAAATATCTATATGCATTTATCTCCAACCATGAAAACTTTTGGAACGGCAGTAAATCCAGACTTTGGTAATGTGGAGGAAACAGGAATTTTAATCACAATTTCTGATATTTTTGAGGAAAAGAAAGAAAGACACATGGTATATAAATAAAAAAAAGCTGTGACAAAATCACAACTTTTAATTAATTTTAATTCAATTTTTTAAGTTGAAATTGGTTTAGAAAGCAACAATTTTCCATTTCCCGTCAACTAATTCAAGTTTAATATCTTCATCTCTTCTTGAGAATTTAACCTTAACAGTAGCGCCATTTCCTTCAATTTTCTCCTCAATAACCTTTGCTCCTGTACAAAATTCTTTGTACTCTTTAAGGTCTTTTTCTTTCATCTCTTTTTTTACAATCATTTGAAATTCTCTTTCACAATTTGCCGAAAAACATTCACTAAGTTTTTCAGCATTCTGTTCTTGACTAGAGCTGATAAATGATTCAATAGCTTTAGATGGTGTACTTAAATCCATCGAAAAACTTTGAGTAGATTTTTCATCACTCTTCTTTTTATCAGATATTTCATTACTTGTGGTGGCTTGTGAAGTGCTCTCTTCTCCGGAATTGCCGCATGAAGTTAATAGAAGTGTGGCGAAAATAAAAATTGAACCTGTTTTTTTAATTTTTTTCATGATTAATATATTAATAATTTACTCAAATGTAAAAAGAAACTAAGAATAAATTGAATTTATCTATTATTATTAGTGATTTTAAATTTGTTATAAAACTTTTTACCGAAATAGAATTACCTTTGCAGTCGAATGAATCAATTTAAAAAAGTTGCATTTTATACTTTGGGTTGCAAGTTAAATTTCTCCGAAACGTCAACCCTTTCAAGACTTTTCGAGGAAGGTGGATATGCAAAAGTAGATTTTGAGGAACATCCCGATATTTTTATCATTAATACGTGTTCAGTTACAGAAAACGCAGATAAAAAATGCAA
>CAMAQX010000238.1 GCA_945860455.1 Lishizhenia tianjinensis | reverse complement strand
AAATATAGAAAACATGCAATTGTTGTTGTTTTAATTCTGGCAGCAATTATAACACCACCAGATGTTATTTCACAAATAATCGTTTCAATCCCGATTTTGATTTTGTACGAAGTTGGAATTATCGTTTCAGCCCGTGCAGCAAAAAAAATGGCAACATCAACTAATTAAGTCTGTATGAGGTACAAGTTGATTTTATTAATCCTTCTTTGTTTTCAGTTCACTACATTATCTCAACAAACAACAATAAATGGCGTTGTCACGGATTTAAGTACAAATGAAAAATTACCGTATGTCTCCGTTCGTTTTTTAGATTCAAAGATCGGGACGCTCACGGATTCAGTTGGAAGATTTAAATTGGAAACGTATTATGCCACAGATTCGCTGCGTTTTTCATTATCCGGATTTGTGACACAAACTATTCGCATCAAAAAAGATGAAACCCAAGAGGTTACTATTCAATTGGGAATATTGACCGATGATTTGGATGAAATTGTAATCCTAACACCGGATGAATTTCCGTCCACGAAATTGCATAAACGAATGGTGGCGAATAAACCCATTAACAACAAAGAAAAATTGAATTCGTACGAATATGAACTGTACAGTAAAATTCAGTTTGATCTCAGTAATTTGGATGATAATTTTGGAAAAAATGGAGTAGTTAAGCGCCTAGATTTGATAATGGATTACTTGGATTCAACAACGAACGGAGAAAATTATTTACCACTTATTTTAAGTGAGAATTATTCAAACTTCTATTTCAAAAATAATCCAAAAATAAAAAAAGAGCTTATTCAAGGGACTCAAATCACAGGAATTGACAACTTGCAAATAAATCAATTTTTAGGTGATATGTACTTGGATGTTAATATTTACGATAATATTATAGATGTTTTTAATAAGTCGTTTATTAGTCCCACTTCACCAATCGCTAGAAGCTATTACAAGTTTTTTCTGGAGGATTCCTCTTTCATTGATAATGATTGGTGTTATAAGTTGCGTTTTTTCCCCAAACGATCAGGAGATTTAACCTTTAAAGGCGAGATGTGGATTAATGATACAACCTACGCCATAAAATTGATAAAAGCTTCGATTGCATCAGATGCCAACCTAAATTACATCCAAGATTTGTATCTGGAGCATCGATTTGATCAAGTGGAGAAAGAGGTGTGGATGTTGAAAGAAGAGCGACTAATTGCTAATATTAAACTCACGCAAAAGACCAAAATATATGGGATTTATGCCCGAAAAAATAGTACAAGAAGAAATTATGTGATTAATGCGAAGCGTGATCAAGAATTCTATTCAACCGGAAATGCCATTCAGGTAATGGACAGTGCGAAAATTCGACCGGAATCGTATTGGCAATCGGTCAGGACAGAACAATTAACCCAACAACAAGAAGGAATTGTGGATATGGTAGATTCATTGAATAACCTTCCCTTTTTTCAAACACTTAAGAATTTAACCTATTTCTCAACTACGGGTTATTATCCTTTGGGTAAATTAGAATATGGAAGTGCATTTACACTGGTTTCATTTAATCAAGTAGAAAAATTCAGAACCGCATTTGCCCTTCGTACGTCCAATAATTTTTCCAAGCGATTGGAATTAGGTGGTCGAGTAGCGTATGGATTTGGAGATCAGCGCATCAAATATGGTTTTACAACGCGCTATAATATTACGCCAAAGAAGCGTGGAATGATGACAGCATATTATACCTATGATATTGAGCAAATTGGTCAATCACCCACTGCTGCTTCCATGGGGTCAACTTTTGCCACTGTTTTAAGCACCGCTCCGTTTGATAAATTAACGTTTGTTAAAAAAGCAGGGATCAGTTTAGAAAAAGATATAAAGAAGGATGTTGTTATTTTTTCTGCATTTGATTGGAAAGAATTTACGCCGCTTGGTTTAGCGAATTATTTGAAATTAAATCAAAATACCGGGTTAAATGATACGATTAGTAATATTCGCACAGCAGAGATGACGGCGCGTTTTCGCTGGACTAAAGACGAAGAATTTTTAGCAGGACAATTTGACCGAACAAGTTTACGCTCTGTTTTTCCAATACTCTCTATTCAAGCAATTTTCGGAATTAAAGGAATTGGTGGCAGTCAATACAATTATCAAAAGCTTGAATTTCAGTTGGAGCACAACGCACAAGTTGGAATTTTGGGTCGCATGCGGTATGGAGCCATTGCCGGGTACATTTTTGGAAATACAGCCTATCCTTTGTTGAAAGTGCACGAGGGAAATCAGTCGTTGTGGTTGTTGACGAGTGCGTTTAATAAATTGAATTTTTTGGAATTTATTTCAGATCGCTACGTGGGTGCATTTATTGAAAATCATTGGGAAGGATTGCTATTTGACCGCATTCCGATTAATAAGAAACTCAAATGGCGATTATTAACAACGGGTAGGGTAGCGTATGGAGCCATTAGTGCCCGGCACGAACAAGAAATGTTGATCCCAACTTTTGTAAAGCGTTTTGGCAATGTACCTTATGTAGAGTCTTCCGTCGGAATTGAGAATATCTTTAAGGCACTTCGGGTAGATTTGGTATGGCGGATGACGCATCAAATCCCCGGAATATCACCTCTGGGTGTGCGCGCTCGTATTTCCTTGAATTTTTAGTTACCTGAATGTTGTTAAAATATTTCCTAAAATAAAAGAAATTGTTATTTTTGCACCCGGATTAATCGAATTCGTTCTTCATTCCAACGGTCCTATAGCTCATTCGGTTAGAGCAACTGACTCATAATCAGTAGGTGCTTGGTTCGATTCCAAGTGGGACCACTTGAAAAACCCAGTACAGTTAAAGCTTTACTGGGTTTTTTGTTAGGTTTTGTTTTTGTCCATAATGATTGGAAAAACAGCAAATAGCACTTAAAAATCAGCCCTTTACCCTTTATTCTATTGGATTAGGTATTTTCGGAAATACCGAAGGAGCGCAATATTCGGCTCATTGGCCTGGGACAATTTTGTTGTTCGCCATCGCAATCAGACAACGTAGAAAAGATTCGAACAAATGAGTATAACAATGTACGTAATAGGGTTTGTGATTTTCACTGTATATATCCCTAACAGTTTGGAACATTTACAACTCCAATAAGGACAATAAAAAGAAATGATAAAATACTTGACTGAGTCATTGAATCCTTTAACTTAAGTCTGTATTCACTCATCTTCCATGAAAAGAGTGATCCTCTAATAAATTTTAAGGGCTACTTAAATGAAGGCCTCAGTCATTTCATTAATAATTTTTAAACGATTATAATTTCTCCAAATCTCCCAAAAATTGGTTCGAAAACAAGTCGGTGGCCTCTACAAAAAAACAAGTTTCAAAAATTAGTTGTTAAGGTAAAGTGTTTTGAATAATTATCTTCGGAATTATTCGGTATTTTTTTTTGTGTAAAGACCTTGCATTGAAACAACATGTGGTAAGCTAATACATGCAATAAAAATGAAAAAAATTCCATATTGACTATTGTCTTGAACACTCAATCCTTTAATGGCAGGATAAAAATAAATAAAGAACATAAGAATAATCCAGGCACCTGCATGAAAAGGAAGCGATTGAAACCAAATTTTCCGGTTGTTGAGTGAAAGGTGATTTGAGATATGTTTCCAGCTAGTTATGCTATGTTGACCAATGAAATAGAGTCCAAATGCAAAAATAAGGGGTAGTTGAGTAGATAACAATAGCCAAATTAGCGTAAAACTAAATGATAGTTGCTTTCGTATAAAAGACCAAATTAACCATGGAATAATCAGCCAGATAGGAGAAATTATTGGCAATTGTAGGTGTCCAATAATTGATATGATAGAGTTTGATT
>CAMAQX010000237.1 GCA_945860455.1 Lishizhenia tianjinensis | reverse complement strand
CTGTTTTTGAATATGAACTTCTAAGAGATGAACTGTAGTATCGATTAATATATTCGTTCATTGATGAATAATCGAAAGCATAATCAAAATCGCTATAGAAATCTCGAATTACAGAAACTTGATTGTTCTCACTTGGCATTGAAGCATATACTTGTCGCTCTTCTGTTTTATCAACGAGGGTGCTTTGATCTGAAGATTTTTTATTGGAAGAATCAAATTTTTCGCGCTCTAATTCAATTTTCTTTTTTTCAAGTTCTAATTTTTCTTTTTCTAACTTGAGTTGTTCATTATTAGACGATCCACAAGAAACAGCACTGATAGAGAGAACAATAATGCTAATGAGTTTTTTTGAAACTTTTAATAATTTCATTGTAATTTTTTTCAAATTTATAGAAATTAATGAGAAAAAAGTGCCTTTACTTAAATTATTTATCTGACAACTCAAGCATAAATTCCGAAGTCTTATGTAAGGTGATGTCCGGATAATCTTTTTCAGCCATACTTAATAAAAAGGTTGTTTCAGCCAAAAAAACAAGATTTTCATCTTTGTCAATCGCTAAATGATTTCCTTTTGCCCGCTTAAAAGATTCTAGTTGTTCTTTGTTTTCGGTAGTAACCCAGCACGCTTTAAAATAATTGCGGGGCACAAAGCGACAATTGGCACCATACTCATTTATTAAACGATGACTGATTACTTCAAATTGAAGCTGTCCAACGGTTCCAACAATTTTCCTGTTACCAGGTTGTTGTATAAATAACTGTGCAACTCCTTCATCAATTAACTGCCGAATACCTTTTTCCAATTGTTTTGATTTCATGGGATCTAAATTTTCCAATTCCATGAATATTTCAGGAGAGAAGCTTGGGATTCCTTTATACATCATTATTTCACCCTCAGTAAGTGTATCTCCGATTTTGAAATTTCCAGTGTCATACAAACCAATTACATCTCCCGGGTATGCGTCATCAATTACACTTTTATCTTGTGCCATAAACGAAGTTGGATTGGCAAATTTCATTTTCTTATTAAGTCTCACATGCTGGTAAAATGTATTCCGTTCAAATTTACCAGAAACAACGCGCAAGAAGGCGATTCGATCTCTGTGCTTTGGGTCTAGGTTGGCATGAATTTTAAATACAAACCCACTGAAGTTATCATCTGTAGGTTCCACGTTTCTTTTATCTGTTTCTCGTCCTCTTGGAGATGGCGAAATTTCGCAGAAAGTATCAAGGAGTTCTTTGACCCCAAAATTGTTAACAGCTGATCCAAAAAACACGGGTGCAACATCCCCTGCCAAATAATTTTCACGATTAAATGCGTCATAAACGGCTTCAATTATTTCCAATTCCTCGCGTAATTCAGCAGCCGGCATATCACCAACAAGTTCATTTAATGCAGGGTCATTTATGTCCGAAATTGAAATTATTTCGTTGGATATTTTTGTTTTGTTTGCTGCGAAAAGATTTAATCCTTTTTGGTAGATGTTGTAAACCCCTTGGAAACGATCTCCCATGCCAATTGGCCATGTTAGTGGTCTAACTTTAATGTCCAATGTTTTTTCTAATTCATCCAATAATTCAAACGGATCTTTTCCATCACGGTCCATTTTATTGATGAAAATGATAACTGGAGTTTTACGCATGCGACAAACTTCCATTAATTTTTTCGTTTGCTCTTCAACCCCATTCGCACAGTCAATTACAAGAATTACGCTGTCTACTGCCGTCAGGGTCCTGAATGTGTCTTCAGCAAAATCCTTATGCCCAGGAGTATCAAGGATGTTAATTTGTTTACCGTTGTATCCGAATGCCATTACTGAAGTAGCAACTGAAATTCCCCGTTGCTTTTCAATTTCCATGAAATCGGATGTCGCCGTTTTTTTGATTTTGTTGTTTTTTACTGCTCCTGCGGTTTGAATTGCGCCACCAAAAAGTAGAAGTTTTTCCGTTAAGGTCGTCTTACCTGCATCCGGATGTGAAATAATTCCGAATGTTCTTCTTTTTTCAATAGCTTCAAGGTTTTTCATCTGTAAAATTTCTTAATGTTGATATCAAAATAGTGGACGTAAATTAGTAAACTACGAATAAACAAAAAAGACTGCACATGGCAGTCTTTCCGGAAGTATAAATAATTCCTTAAAATATCTCGTTTGCAGCGAAATGAAATTCACCTTCTATTTCAGCATTTTCGTCAGAATCTGAACCATGAACGGCATTTCTTCCTTTGTTTTCTGCGTAATATTTACGGATGGTACCTTCAGCGGCATCAGCTGGATCAGTAGCTCCGATCAATGCTCTAAAATCTGCAACTGCATTGTCTTTTTCTAAGATCGCTGCTACAATTGGTCCTGATGTCATATAGTCTACCAATTCCCCATAAAATGGTCTTTCAGCATGCACTTCATAGAATTTTTGAGCTTGCTCTGTTGTTAATTGAGTATATTTCATCGCTTTGATTGTAAAACCAGCTGCGATAATCATGTCAATAATTTTGCCTGTGTAACCGTTTTCAATTGCATCCGGTTTAAGCATTGTAAAAGTTCTGTTTGTTACCATTTTTTTGTTTGTTTCAATAATTCGGGTATAAAGATAGTATTATTTCTATGAGTTTCACTGGATTATTTTCAACTCTCGAAGGAGTTTTGTAATTTTGTAATCAATTTTAAGAAACTTAATAAAGAATGAATACAACAGAAAAATTTACCTACAAAGTAAAAGATATCAGTTTAGCTGATTGGGGTAGAAAAGAAATGAAATTAGCTGAGGCTGAAATGCCCGGTTTGATGGCTTTGCGTGAAGAATACGGAAAAGATAAACCATTAGCTGGAGCTCGTATTGCAGGTTGTTTGCATATGACCATTCAAACTGCAGTTTTAATTGAAACATTGGTTGAATTAGGAGCTGAGGTTTCTTGGTCTTCTTGTAATATTTTCTCAACGCAAGATCATGCTGCTGCTGCAATTGCTGCTGCCGGAGTTCCTGTGTATGCATGGAAAGGAATGAATGAAGAGGAATTTGATTGGTGTATTGAGCAAACGATATTTGCGTTTAAAGATGGCCAACCATTGAATATGATTTTGGATGATGGAGGTGATTTAACCAATATGGTTTTTGATCGCTATCCTGAATTGACAGATGCAATTAAAGGATTGTCTGAGGAAACAACTACTGGTGTACATAGATTGTATGAGCGTAAGAAAAATGGAACGTTGGTTATGCCTGCTATCAATGTGAACGATTCTGTTACTAAATCTAAATTTGATAACAAATATGGATGTAAAGAGTCACTAGTTGATTCAATTCGTCGTGCTACGGATGTTATGATGGCAGGTAAAGTCGCTGTAGTTTGTGGTTATGGTGATGTTGGTAAAGGCTCTGCTGCTTCATTGCAAGGTGCAGGTTCTCGTGTAATTGTTACTGAAATTGATCCAATTTGTGCGCTTCAAGCTGCGATGGACGGTTTTGAAGTGAAACGATTGGATTCTGTGGTTCATTTAGGTGATATCATCGTTACGACGACAGGTAATAAAAACATCGTTGTTGGTCGTCATTTCGAAAAAATGAAAGACAAAGTGATCGTTTGTAATATTGGACATTTTGACAATGAAATTGATATGTCTTGGTTGAATGATAATTTTGGTTCAACAAAATATACGGTAAAACCTCAAGTTGATATTTATAATGTTAATGGAAACGAAATCATCATTTTAGCTGAAGGCCGATTGGTGAATTTAGGTTGTGCAACTGGACATCCATCTTTCGTTATGTCGAATTCTTTTACCAACCAAACATTGGCTCAATTAGAATTATGGCAAAATTCTGCTAATTATGGAAATGATGTGTATATGCTTCCAAAACATTTAGATGAGAA
>CAMAQX010000236.1 GCA_945860455.1 Lishizhenia tianjinensis | reverse complement strand
CAAGGGCATGAAAGAAAAGTACTTGAAACGAAATCAAAATACACACTGCTACGAATAGGTAATTACGTAAGAGTACGATTGAGTCTAAGTAGGTTTACGTAAAATGGGCCAAAATCAAGGAAATAACAGAAAATCAAATAACTGCCATTAGAGGATAAAACAAATACCTCGGTAATTATTAAAATGGAAAATAGGAGAAATTAAGATGAAGCGCTGTTAACTTCTCGCATCAATTGATTTGAATACGCGCTTAAGAAGGAACGGAGTTGTGAGCGTAGTTAAAAGGCCCATAATTACGAGCATTGAAAATATTTCAGAATTAATCAATTTCGCTTGGTAAGCAATATTGGCAATTACTAATTCCATTATTCCTCTTGCATTTAGTCCTATTCCTAAAACAATGGATTCTCTATTTTTTAATCCAGCAGCTCTACCACCAATAAATCCGCCAGCGATCTTTGAAGCAAACGAAACAAATACAATAGCAATTAGTAACCAATAATTTGAAATGGCTTCAAACTTAAATTCTAATCCAATTCCTGCAAAAAATATCGGTGCTAAAAATCCCATTGCCATACTATTAGTTGTATTATGCACTGTATTTAAATGTTTCTCCCCAATCAAGTCTTTGTTAATAAGCATTGCTGCTACGAAGGATCCAATGATGAAATGTAATCCAACGGCTTCCGTTATAGAAGCAAAAATCAAAATAAACACAAATAAAATCGCAAAAAGGGATTCTTTTCCTTTCAGAAAACCAAGCACCTTGTTTAATTGTTGTTCAATAAAATTCTCTTCTTTGGTAAAACGTTTTATAAGTCGATAACTGATAACCACAACAATTAGAAAAAACGCAAGTTTTAGTAATGTATAGATGGTTGTTGTTGTTATTGAATAAAAGGTCTTTTCGACATCTTTTAAATCCAATAAAATTCCTAAAATTGTCAACGCCATTACGTCATCAAAAATTGCCACTGAAACAATTTTTTGTCCCAACGGTGAATTTAACTTTCCGAGATCCATTAGAATCCGAATACTCACAGGTAGGGCTGTAATTGCTACACATAATCCTATAAAAACGGTTGTCATTACATCTTGGTGAAACAATTTTCCAACCGCAAACCCACTAAAAATAGGAAGGAAAAATGCTGACAAGGAAATAATAATATTTTTCCCTTTTAAAGATTTTAGTACATCGTCAAGATTGATTTCTAAACCTGCTAAAATCACAAGTAAGAAAACACCTAATTCAGAGATTACTTTGATATCCTCAGTTCGGTGAATAAAATTTAACAATGCTGGACCTAAAACTACGCCAGCTAAAATCTCACCAATCATGGCTGGTTGATTAAATCGTTCCATGATTTCACCAAAAACTCTTGCTACAACTAATAGTATTAAGATATTGACAAAAAAAGGCAACTCAAAAGCAGGCATAATTTCCATTGTTCAATATATAAAATTTCACCTTAGAATTAGTAAGGCTGTTATTTTGTCAACACCTTTGGAATTCGAAAATAATCCGAGTCTTTTTTGGGTGCATTTTTCAATGCTTGTTCCTTCGAAACTGTAACCGTGGCAATATCCTTGCGCAATACATTAACAGCATCAGACATGAAAATCAAGGGTTCAACCCCATCAGTATTAACTGTATTTAATTGGCCCATAAACGCGATGATTTTTTCCAGATCCTTCTTAATCTCTTTCTTGTCCTCTCCAATAAATTCTAGGCGAGCTAAATGAGCA
The DNA here is from genome assembly GCA_945860455.1 of Lishizhenia tianjinensis. GTDB lineage: Bacteria > Bacteroidota > Bacteroidia > Flavobacteriales_D > Crocinitomicaceae > UBA952. The sequence goes on along the minus strand of CAMAQX010000236.1, from coordinate 2,126 downwards.
ATATGGTCAACAATTTCATCGGTGATTTTCATAGTGCAAAATTAGGATAAGTTTTTTAATTTTGAACGTCTTTGGTAATTTTTCATCCACCCATTTGCGATTACAACAAGAATAATTAACGTTGCCCCAATGTAGAATCTATTATTCAGTAAAGTATGTTCCTGTAGAATGAAAATAGCTAATAAAATCGTGTAAATTGGTTCTAGGTTGATACTTAACGATACGGTGAATGCCCCGAGCACTTTCACGATTTCTATCGTTATTAAAAAAGCAAATGAGGTACAAAGTATACCTAGGAATAACAACCATAAAAAATCACTTGTTGTCATGATAAATAAATCACTTGTTAATTTACCTTGAAACAATAAAATAATACTAAGAAAGATAAATCCAGTTCCCATTTCGTAGAGCGTAATTGTTGGAGTGGGTATTTCTTGCGCTAATTTCGCATTGAAAACAGAAAATAAGGCAGCGCATAAAGCGGAAATTAAACCATAACCCAAGGCCTCATATTCATGTGGCTGAAAATCAGAGGATACAAAGTAGATTCCGAAAATAACGATAAATCCGAGAAGAAATTCGCTTACTTGAAATGGACGTTTCATTACAAAAGGCTCAAGCCACGTTACGTGCAATGTGGTAGTGGATAAACACAAGATTCCCAAAGAAGCAGTAGAAAGCTGAATGGACTTATAAAAAGTAATCCAATGCAAGGTTACGATTATTCCTACACCAATTAATTTTAATCCACTTTGCCAATTTGAAATACGGATTGATTTCTTTCTAAACAGTAAAAATAATCCTAAGGCAATAAAGGCAATTAATACCCGATGCCATACAATGATGAAAGCATCAAGTGCAATGAGCTTACCTAAAATCCCCGTAAAACCCCACATAAAAATAATAAGGTGAAGTAAAATGTAGTATTTGTAGGTCTTGAACATGAAATTTTAAATAGAGGTGTCATTAATTTTCGAGAAATCGAATTGAATATCTTGAATTAAAAAGAAACTACCAAAAATAAGTAAGGTATCTGATGAACCTAATGACAGTAAACTTTGTTTAATAGCTTCATTGACCGTAGAACAAACCGCTATATTATCTTGCATAAAGGTTTTTTTTATCCCTTCTAAATCGGTTTGGTTTAAACTTCGTTCTGACGAAAAAGGGGTCAAGAAAATCGCTTGTTCTTGTGAGAAAAGTGGAATAATTTCTTCGTAATTTTTATCGGAACTGGAACCATAAATTAAGTGAAGATTGTTTTCAGTACTAGCTTTAACAAGTGCTAGTGTTGCTTGAATCCCTTCAAAATTATGAGAAACATCCAATATGATTCTTGGTTTTGTTGAAACAATTTCCAATCGTTTTTGATAGCCAGTGTTACGTGAAAGGTTTGCCACGGCTCTTGTGAAAATAGCCTCATTGAAAATTATTTTTTCAGTTTTTGCTAGTTCTACCAAAGATGCAAATGCGGTTTTTGCGTTATTTAATTGAAATCCAACATTAAACGGGAATGGCAGGTTGTTCAACCAGGATGGAAAAGTGTAATCGTGACTGAAGTAAATTGGAGTGTCTTGTTGCTTGGCTATTTTTTCAAATACAAATTGGGTTGCATTTCTTTTTTCACCAATAACAACAGGTATGTTTTGTTTGATTATTCCCGCTTTTTCTCCTGCAATTACCTCAAGGGTTGTCCCTAGAAATTGTGTATGATCTAATCCAATGGTAGTAATCACAGAAAGTAAAGGTGAAATACAATTGGTGGCATCCAATCTTCCTCCCATCCCAACTTCTATAATGCAATAATCACATTGGTTATTGGCAAAATGCGTTAATGCCATTACAAATGAAATTTCAAAAAATGATGGTTCAAAACCTTGAATGGATTGAATGGCACTACAAAATTCAACAACCGATTTCTCTGAAATCATTTCACCATTTATTCTGATTCTTTCGCGAAAGTCGATTATGTGCGGTGAAGTGAATAAACCTGTTTTATAGTTGTTTTCAATAAATAAAGAAGCAATTAACGAGGATGTAGTTCCTTTGCCATTTGTTCCGGCAACGTGAATGAATTTTAATTTTTCATGCGGATTTCCAACTAATTCTAATAATTGAATCGTATT
>CAMAQX010000235.1 GCA_945860455.1 Lishizhenia tianjinensis | reverse complement strand
CTTCCTCCCGTTCGAAAAAACGGTTTGCGAAGACCAACAAAAAAACTGATTAATCGTCTTATAGTTGACATAATTCCCAATCCATCATTCATATACAACAAGGGCATAACCTTACCATAATAATCCATTCCACCTTTTTGCAATTTATTGGGCTCGCCAACTAGGGTCCCCTTGATTTTACTCAAATTCCATTTGGCTCTTTCTCTCCATTTATCTTTACGGGTAACAAAAACAACCATTTGCTGAGCCGTTCTTGCCGCTTGCTGATTCAAACAAAGAGGAATAAATTTTTCCAATTCTCCCTCTGATTTTATCCAATAAAACTCCCACAACTGCATGTTGCTGCTATTTGGCGAAAGAATCGCTCTTTCCAAGCTTTTCTGAATTACTTCTTCTGGTACTTTGGTTGCATCAAAAACTCGATTAGATCTTCTATAATTAACTATCTCTTGAAATTCGTTTGAGTACATTTTTCTTATATTAATAAAACAATGAGTTAGATTCTTGATTAACCTAGATACACTAATAACACCTAACAATTTAATTAAGATTTGAGGTTCTACAAATTTAAGCAGTTTAACTTAAAAACTCGATGAATAATTTTTATTAATACTAACTATAACAAAATGTTAGATAATAATTAAAACATGAATGGGTTACCAGCGTGAAACATAATATATTGATGTTCAGATTTGAGTTAATTTTGCTATATTTACACATTAGAATTTCATGAAACATATAATTGCTTTATTATTTTTTTCCTTTTGTTTTGTCGTGAATAGTCAACTAGACACAACATTTTGGTTTGTAGCTCCTGAAATAGCCCAGAGTCATGGAGATAGGCCAATCGTTTTTCGTTTTGCTACCTTAGCTAATCCTGCCACAATTACAGTTTCTCAGCCAGCAAATCCGGCTTTCCCCGTTCAGATTTTGAATCTACCCGCAAATTCTGCTCAAACGCTTGACCTAACACCTTGGATTGATATAATTGAAAATAAACCCGCCAATACTACTCTCAACTTTGGATTTAAAATTAAGGCATCAACGCAAATAACAGCCTATTATGAGGTGACCCCAACATGTAACTGTAATCCTGATATTTTTTCTCTGAAAGGTAAAAATGCCATAGGTACTGCTTTTCTAACACCTTTTCAAAACTTTTTAAACAATGCCTCTTATGCTCGCTCAGGTTTTAATATCGTTGCCACCGAAAATAATACTACCGTAACTATTATACCAAGTCAAAATATTGTTGGACATACAGCCGGTATTCCTTTCAATGTAATTCTAAATGCCGGTCAAACGTATTCTGCAGAGGCTTCTAGCACCGCTGCCAATTTACATTTATCTGGTAGTTCAGTCGTTTCAAACAAGAAGATAGCAATAACTATCCATGACGATACTGCCGAAGGGACACCCTATGGTGGATGTGCCGATTTACAAGGAGATCAGTTAATACCTATTTCTATACTCGGAATGGAGTATATTGCTTTAAAAGGTTATTTGAATGGTCCAGACAAAGTATATATATTAGGTACATCTAACGGAACATCTTTATCCATTGATGGAGTTAATGTTGGCAATATTAACTTGGGACAAACTTACGTTCATACACTTAGCAATCCTACGGCATATATAGTAGCTTCTGATTCTGTTTATGTTCTTCATCAATCTGGATTTGGTTGTGAAGTTGGTGAGGCAATTTTACCTCCTTTGGTTTGTACCGGGTCTAACGTTGTTCCGTTTACACGATCCACAAACGAATTTTTCGCGGTTAATATCTTAGTTCCTGCAGGGGGTGAAGGAAACTTTACGTTCAATGGAGCTGCTGGAATAATCAATGCTCCTGCCTTTAACTTTGTTCCAGGAACTGCAAATTCTTGGATGTATGCCCAATTAGATATGAGTGGAAATGTTGTGGTTCAACAAGGAGCTAGAATTGAAAATAATTCCACTAAATTTCACCTTGGACTTATTCATGGAGGTTCTTCTTCAGGTTGTCGGTTTGGCTATTTCAGTGATTTTGCATCACTCAAGTATGAAATTGAATCAACAAATAATACTTATTGTAGTGGAGAGACAATACAACTTTCATCAAATGTATTAGCAGGAGCTACCTATACTTGGACAGGCCCAAACAATTTTGTTCAAAACGGATCTTCCATTTCTATTCCCAATGCACAATTAGCCGATTCGGGATTATACATTGTTTCTGGTCAATTACCGGATGCCTGTCTTTTGCTACCTGACACAATCGAAATTAACATTATAGAACAACCTTCGTTGCCAGAAATTTATCACGATGGCCCGTGGTGCGCGAATGGTTCTGGTATGGTTTGGCATAATATCCCTTCAATATTTGGTTACCAATGGACAGATGGACAAGGTGTGGTCCTAGCTCAAAATGATACGTTATATTTTGATTCTCCATTTTCAGAAGATACAATCAGTGTGAATTTAATTGCTAGTCTCAATAACTGCATTTCCGGAATTTCGACTGAAATAATTCCAATTTACACTTTACCTCAGGTAAATATTAACCCACCATTCGAGGTCTGTGGTGATGTAATTGATCTAACTAATAGTATTCAAAATGCTGGAGGAGACCCAATAGACAGTGTTTTTTGGTTTGATGTTACAAATGATTCATTTATTGGATCTGGAACTTTTATTCAAGGATATAATTCATTAAATATACCAGAATCCTCCGTGCTCATTTCATCTTCTGCGATAAGTGAAAATGGGTGTTTTAATTCTGACACTGTTGAAATACTTTTTCACCCGTTCCCAAATCTATCAGGTACATTTACTGACCTGTGTAATGGACAAGATGTATTTATAAATATGCAACAGAATTGGATTGGAAATCCTGGAAATACAAATGTAATTTCTGGAACAATTAATTTTGGTGACGGAACGTCTCAAGTAAATCCGGCATGGAATTTTATTCATTCATACCCAAATTCGGGTAATTACACCCTAAATTATCCCGTACAAAGCAACTTTGGTTGTGTTGATACCTTAAATCTCGAAGTCTCTGTTCAAAGCATTCCTCAAGCAGACATTTTAGCTACGAGCAAATGTGTCGAAAAGGCGAATATCACTGCAGCATTGGTGCTCGGTTCTTTTCAATTAGACTCAACACTATGGCAATTCCCTAATACTATTTCATCCAATCAATTAACTTTTGAACAATCATTTCCCGGCGGTGGGGATATAATCGGAACGTTAACATTATGGTCAACAGCGGGTTGTGAATTTTCGTTTCCTTTTCAGTTTTATGTTAACCCAGGACTAGATCTTTCGGCCCTGGAAATACCTAATGTGATTACAGCTAACGGGGATGGTATTAACGATATAATACAGATTAATCCATTATATGAAAATTGTTTTTCTTACGAGTTAACTATATTAAATCGATGGGGAATAAAAGTGTTTACTTCCTCTTCCTCATTACAGCCATTTGCAGGGAAAGATGAAAACGGAAATGAACTTGTTCCTGGAGTTTATTTTTACACCCTTACAAGTGATCAAGATTCAAAACACGGGTTTATTACAATCATCAAATAAAAGTTGAATTAATAAGAACATTTAAATTCAAACTTATTTTTATCCTTATTTTTGTGAAACAATTTATTCTTCATGAAAATATCATATAACTGGTTAAGAACATATATTCACACTGAATTAATTCCAGAAGAAATGAGTGAAATTCTTACCCAAACAGGTTTGGAAGTGGAGGGAATTGAAAAAATTGAAGCAGTCAAAGGTGGTTTAGATGGTGTTATTGTGGGCGAAGTTCTATCGTGCGAAAAACATCCAGGTGCAGATAAATTAAAGGTTACTACCGTTGATATTGGCAATGAGATCTTACA
>CAMAQX010000234.1 GCA_945860455.1 Lishizhenia tianjinensis | reverse complement strand
CATCACATCAGTTTCACCAATTTTAAATACTTGTTCAAACTGACCCAGTTCAATTTTAAGCAAATATTTTGCGTTGTAATTGTGTACCGTAATCCGGTAATGCTCGTGAGGAATTTCTTTAATTAATAGCATTTAGACAAAAGTAATGGAAAAACTTAATTGATTCTAACAATTACTTTTATTTCCAACCATGTTTTGGATAGTAAAATTTAATTACTTTTGCCTCGAAAACGTTAAAATATCAATCACGTATGTCAAGTAAATATCAAGTAGAAATTGACACGTTCATGGATCGTGTTAAAGCAAAAAATGGTGGAGAACCCGAATTTATTCAAGCTGTTCAAGAAGTAGCTGAAGCGGTTATTCCAGTAATTGAAGAAACCCCGAAATACAAAGCGGCTAAAATTTTAGATCGTATTGTTGAGCCGGAAAGAACAATTATTTTCCGAGTTCCCTGGTTGGACGATAATGGAAGTGTTCAAGTAAATCGCGGATACCGTGTTGAATTTAACTCAGCAATCGGACCATACAAAGGTGGATTGCGTTTTCACCCAAGTGTTAATTTGTCCATTTTAAAATTCTTAGGATTTGAGCAAATTTTCAAAAACTCACTTACTACATTGCCTATGGGTGGTGGAAAAGGTGGTTCTGATTTTGATCCAAAAGGAAAATCAGATAACGAAGTAATGAAGTTTTGTCAATCTTTTATGACGGAATTGTGTCGTCATATTGGTGCTGATACGGATGTTCCTGCGGGAGATATCGGTGTTGGTGGTCGCGAAATTGGTTATATGTTTGGTCAATACAAACGTGTTCGTAACGAATTTACGGGTGTTTTAACTGGTAAAGCACGCAATTGGGGTGGTTCATTAATTCGCCCTGAGGCAACAGGTTATGGGACAGTATATTTTGCTCAAGAAATGTTGGCAACAAAAGCAGATTCTTTCAACGGTAAAATTGTAGCGGTTTCGGGATCTGGAAACGTGGCGCAATATGCATGTGAAAAAGCAACTGATTTAGGAGCAAAAGTAGTCACGCTTTCAGATTCTGAAGGATATATATATGATTCTGAAGGAATCAATGCGGAGAAATTGGCATTCGTAATGGAGTTGAAAAACGAAAAAAGAGGAAGAATCTCTGAATACGCGGCAAAATACCCTACTGCTAAATTTGTAGCTGGAAAACGTCCTTGGGAAGTAAAAGTGGATATTGCATTACCTTGTGCTACTCAAAATGAATTGAATGGCGAAGAAGCAAAAGCACTTATTGCAAACGGAGTTAAATGTGTCGCTGAAGGGGCAAATATGCCATCTACACCTGAGGCAATTGAAGCGTTCCAACATGCGACTGTTCTTTTTGCTCCAGGAAAGGGATCAAATGCTGGTGGTGTTGCAACATCTGGTTTAGAAATGTCTCAAAACTCATTGCGTTTGTCGTGGTCAGCTGAGGAAGTAGATCAACGTTTACACGGAATCATGGTTTCAATCCATGAAGCGTGTGTGAAATACGGAAAAGGAGCCGACGGGAATGTTGATTATGTAAAAGGAGCTAACATCGCAGGATTTGTCAAAGTTGCTGATTCAATGATTGATCAAGGATTGGTATAATTTGAATCAACCAAAAATATATGAAAAGTCACTCGTTTGAGTGGCTTTTTTTGTTAATTTGAAACTATTTTAATTTCAACTCTGCGATTACTCACTCTTTCCTCTTCTGTTTTTTCAGGGATGGAAAAAAGTGGTTGAGAAACACCAAATCCTTTGAAGCTCATTCGGGTTGGGTCTATTTCGTTACTTACTAAAAATTGATAAACGGTTTCAGCTCGTTCACTAGATAAATTGATATAATCGTCTGGTGCACAGCAAATATGGCCGTGTATTTCAATAATTAATTTTTTATTGGCGTTCATGGCCGCTAGTAATTCTTTCAGTACGCTTGTTGATTGAGGCAATAAATCCGCAATTCCGGGATAAAAATTTAACGATTTCAGGCGAATTTTCTCACCAACTTTCCCTTCGCTTAATTGTGAAGTGACACTTTCTTTTTTTGGTGTAATAGCACCAGAAGACCCTGATTTATAGATAATTACAACCTTTCTGTTTTCAGTATTCTTTTTAGCAAACAAGAATTCTTCCCCAAAGGCATAATTTTCACTAATTAATTTTGGTTTAAGTTGATTTACAACGGATTCTATTCGCTTTTCAGCCAACCATTTATTGTAGGTAACGCTGCCGCACGTGTCCGTGTAACCATGAATTGACTTAATGGTTTTCCCCGAATTTTTTAGTTCAATTAACTGACCACGCGATTTTTTGGAAAGCGTATACTGATTAAACCCAAAGTAAACAATAAGACTATCTTGTGCGTAAATAGAGTAATTAATACAAACGAGAAGAACGAGAAGAATTTTTTTCATACTCCTTTAAATGGATTCCGGTCAAATGGTTACATCAGCTATTTTCTTGCAAAAATTCTTTCCATGATTCAAACTGTTCTTTTTTCATTACCCGAGGAAATTTGGTTTGAGACCCCGCTTTTCCGAGTGAGTTCAGATAGGTGTAAAATTGATTGGCATGTATGACAACAGGAATTGGTTTTTTTAATGTGTATTTCCGAGCATATGCATAATCATCATTTAGTTCACCAAGTTTATGATCAATGAGCTCCATTAACTCCGTTTCGTCTACATGTGATGGGTTATTTGTTCCAAAATACCAATTATGCATGCTTGATTCTTCATCTGCACCGATAGAAAACTCCGTTAATTCTATTGATAAATCTTTTGAAGCAGCCAATACAGCTTGGTTGATGTTATCCAAGGTAAGGTGTTCACCGCACAAGCTTAAAAATTGTTTGATGCGGCCGGTAATGATAATCTCTCTTTCTGAAACATCCAAAAAACGCACTAAATCCCCAATCATGTACCGCCAAAGTCCTGCGTTTGTTGTTATCACCAACGCATAATCAACACCTTCGGTTACTTCACTCAGAGAGTACGCTATGTGTCTGTTTATTAGTTCACCAGATTCATCAAAAAAATCAGAGTTGAAAGGAACAAATTCATAAAATATTCCCGTATTCAACAGCAATCTCATTCCTTTTTGTTGCGTGGAGGCTTGGTAAGCAAAATACCCCTCACTCGCTAAATAAGTGTCTAATAAAAACAATTTTTTTGAGCTAATTTTTTCCAATCGCGCTACATAGGGCTCCATAAATACTCCGCCATGCACATATACTTGAAAATTTGGCCACATTTCTTGTATCGAATTCAATTGATAGTGTTTTACAATCTCTTCCAACAATAGAATGCACCAACTAGGAATACCAACCATTGCTCCTATGTCCCATTTTGGGGCTTTTTCAACGATGATTTTCAACCGTTCATTCCACTCTTTTATTCCCGTAATTTGATTTCCTGGACGCGTAAATGGTGCAGTGATAATAGATGTGTGTTTTTTTAAAATTCCACTCAAATCGCCCTCTATATGAGTTTTCTTTTTAACTAATTTAGTACAGCCTCCAACAGTTAAAACTTGAGTAGAATAAAAATTTTCCGGCAAATCGAGTTCATGTAAAATAGATAATTGTCGAATACTGGATTTTTGAAACGAACGTATTGTTTTGTCTGTAACAGGTATACGTTTACTAGGAGAACCGGTCGTCCCTGATGACAGAGCATAATATTTGATTCTCCCAGGCCATGTATGGTTTTTTTCTCCCGCAATTGTTTTTGTGAGCCATTTTTCATAAAACTCTTCATAATCCGTAATCGGGACAGCTAGTTGGTATCCATTCACTAATTCTTTGTTAGAAAGAACAGAATGAAAATTGTGAACCAATCCAAATTGGGTGTTTTTAGCGAATTCTACTAATGATTC
>CAMAQX010000233.1 GCA_945860455.1 Lishizhenia tianjinensis | reverse complement strand
AACTACTTGAAGCGAAAATAGCGAGATAACAACTGTTAACTCTACTGTTAAAAGGAAGCTATGCTTCCTTTTTTTGTTTATTAAAATTGGATTAACCTATCCTTTGGTTATCTTTGCACTCATTTCAAAACAATATTCATGATACATATTACTCTACCTGATGGCTCTGTTAGACAGTTTGAAAGCGATCTATCATCCATGGATGTGGCTAAAAGTATTTCTGAAGGCTTAGCCAGAAATGTTCTAGCGGCGAAAGTGAATGGTGAAGTAATCGATGCTAATCGGATGCTAACCGAGGATTGTTCCTTACAGTTGATAACGTGGAATGACAAAGAAGGAAAATCAACTTTGTGGCATTCATCTGCGCATTTGATGGCTGAAGCCTTAGAATTTTATTTTCCTGGAATTAAATTAGCCATTGGTCCACCTGTGACAAATGGTTTCTATTATGATATTGATTTTGAAAATCATTCAATCAGCGAAAAAGATTTAGAAAAAATCGAAGCCAAAATGAAAGAATTGGCAAAAAAGAAATTACAATTCATTTGTAAAGAAGTATCCAAAAAAGAAGCGATTGCTTATTTCGAGGAAAAAGGAGATCCATACAAGTTAGAATTGTTGTCTGAGTTAGAGGATGGAACAATCACATTCTATACCCAAGGAAATTTCACTGATTTATGTCGTGGTCCTCATATTCCAGATACCGGATTTATTAAGGCTGTTAAATTAACTGCTATCGCCGGAGCTTACTGGAGAGGCGATGAGAAAAACAAGCAACTTACTCGTATTTATGGAATTACTTTTCCAAAACAATCCGAACTGGAAGAGTATTTACTCAAAGTGGAGGAGGCCAAGCGTCGAGATCACCGTAAATTAGGGAAAGAATTAGAATTATTTACCTTTTCTCAAAAGGTGGGTCAAGGATTGCCTTTGTGGCTTCCAAAAGGTGCTGATTTGCGCGAGCGTTTGGAAAACTTCTTGAAAAAAGCACAGAAAAAAGCAGGATATCAACAAGTTATCACTCCGCATATTGGAAATAAGGAATTGTATGTTTGTTCTGGGCATTATGAAAAATACGGAGCAGATTCATTTCAACCGATAAAAACTCCGGATCCAAATGAAGAGTTTTATTTGAAACCAATGAATTGTCCGCATCATTGCGAGATTTTTAAGTCGAAACCCCGGTCCTATAAGGAGCTTCCTACTCGATTTGCCGAATTTGGCACGGTATATCGTTACGAGCAATCGGGAGAATTACATGGGCTCACTCGCGTTCGAGGTTTTACGCAAGATGATGCGCATATTTTCTGTACACAAGAACAGGTTAAAGAAGAGTTCAAAAACGTAATTGATATTGTGTTATACGTATTAAAAACGTTGGATTTCCAAAATTTTAAAGCACAAATTTCGCTTCGACATAAAGAAGATCGTTCGAAATATATCGGGTCAGAAGAAAATTGGGTGAAAGCTGAGCAGGCAATTATCGAAGCCGCTGCGGAGAAAAACTTGCCAACAGTAGTTGAGTACGGAGAAGCTGCTTTTTACGGACCAAAATTAGATTTCATGGTGCAGGATGCTTTGGGGCGTGAATGGCAATTAGGAACAATTCAAGTAGACTATAATTTACCCGAGCGTTTTGAGTTAGAGTATGTAGGTGCGGATAATCAAAAGCACAGACCAGTAATGATTCACCGTGCGCCATTTGGTTCAATGGAACGTTTTGTGGCGGTTTTATTGGAACATTGTGCGGGCGATTTCCCACTTTGGCTTTCTTCTGAACAATTTGCGATTTTACCAATTTCTGAGAAATTCAACGATTACGCTGAAAAACTTTCTGAATTGCTAAATATTTCCGATATTCGCGGATTCGTAGACGATCGTAATGAGAAAATTGGCAAAAAGATCAGGGATGCTGAGATAGCAAAGGTTCCTTTTATGTTGATTGTGGGAGAGAAAGAGGTGGAGTTAAATCAAGTTTCGGTGCGTCAACGTGGTGAGGGTGATAAAGGATCAATGACAGCGGAAGCGTTTGCGATTTTGGTGCAGCAGGCAATAGAAAAAGAATTAGCGTAACAGTTTAAATTTGAATGAGAAATAACAACAGAAAACCTTTTGTAAAAAGAGAAGAAGAAGCACTTCACAAGATTAATGATAAAATTACTGCTTCTGAAATTCGTTTAGTTCAGGAAGGCGAAGAGCCACAAATTTTGTCTATTCGTGATGCGATTGCCATGGCGGAAGAACAAGAATTGGATCTTGTTGAAATTGCTGCTACATCGGTTCCTCCTGTTTGTAGAATCATGGATTATAAGAAATTCTTATACAACCAAAAACGCAAGCAAAAAGAATTGAAAGCCAAACAAAGTAAGGTTGTTGTAAAAGAAATTCGTTTTGGTCCGAATACAGATGATCACGATTTTAATTTTAAATTGGCGCACGCAAGAAAATTCCTAGAGGAGGGTAGTAAAGTTAAAGCATACGTATTTTTCCGAGGTAGAACGATTGTGTTTAAAGATAGAGGAGAGATATTGTTATTGAAGTTCGCGCAAGAACTTGCAGACGTCGGTGCTGTTGAACAATTACCGAAATTGGAAGGGAAGAAAATGATTATCATGATCAACCCAAAAAAGAAATAAGAGTATTATAAAGAAGCTATATAGAGAGTAAATCTAAAAATTGACGGAAATGCCAAAAATGAAAACCAAATCCAGTGCGAAAAAACGCTTTACTATCACTGGTACTGGTAAGATCAAGCGTAAACATGCGTTCAAAAGCCACATTCTAACGAAGAAGGCTACAAAACGTAAAAGAAACTTGACTCACGCCGGTTTAGTTCATGGAGCTGATATCTCCAATGTGAAATTGCAACTTTGCATGAGGTAAATTGCAGTTGGTTTAAATTGTTTAACCCGATAATGAGTACCTAAGATTCGCCCGGCGAACACTCCTTGTCAAAAAACTTAAAAATTATGCCTAGATCAGTAAATCACGTAGCATCAAGAGCTAAGAGAAAAAACTTGATGAAACTTGCCAAAGGGTACTTTGGTAGAAGAAAAAATGTCTGGACCGTTGCTAAAAATGCAATTGAGAAAGGACTTGGTTATGCGTACGTAGGACGTAAGCAAAAGAAACGCAATTTCCGTTCGTTATGGATTACTCGTATTAATGCGGGTGCTCGTTTACACGGAATGAGCTATTCTCAGTTTATGGGTGCAGTACACAAAGCTGGAATTGAATTGAACCGCAAAGCGCTAGCAGATTTGGCTTTAAACCATCCTGACGCGTTTAAAGCAGTTATTGAAGCAGTAAAATAGTATAATTACACTCTATATCGCATGAAAGCCGTTCATTTTGAGCGGCTTTTTTTATACTTTTGAATATGGCTTTAATCAAATCATGTAACGGAAAAACACCGCAATTTGGATCAGATTGTTGGTTAGCTGAAAATGCCACGGTAGTGGGCGATGTTATCACGGGTGACGAATGTTCCATTTGGTTCAATGCCGTCGTACGCGGCGATGTGAATTCGATACGCATTGGCAATCGAGTGAATATACAAGATGGTGCCGTATTGCATTGTACCTATCAAAAAACGAAAGTCAACTTGGGTGATAACGTTTCGGTTGGGCATAATGCGATTGTTCATGGTTGCACGGTTGAAGACAACGTGTTGATCGGCATGGGAGCCATTGTAATGGATAATTGCCACATCGAGTCCAATTGCATTATTGCAGCAGGTGCCGTGCTCACAGAAAACACGCGTGTTGAATCGTGGAGTATTTATGCCGGCGTTCCTGCCAAAAAAGTAAAAACCCTTTCTCCTGAATTATTTGCCGGCGAAGTGCAACGCATAGCGACTAATTACAAAATGTACGCGGGCTGGTTTAAGGAGGAGTGATT
>CAMAQX010000232.1 GCA_945860455.1 Lishizhenia tianjinensis | reverse complement strand
CCATATCGGATTTAACGCCCCTAATTCCTCTATTGTAAGCAGCTGTTGCCAACATCCAGGTTGCCACTGAATCTTTTGCGATTTTCAGGTAACGACATGCTGCCCGAGTTGATTTTTCCAGATTGTAGCGCTCATCTACCTCATCATCAATAATCAAATTAAATTCTCTCCCTGTTTCTGGCATAAATTGCCAATACCCTTTTGCACCAGCCGGAGAAGTAACATTTGCTAAATTGCTTTCAATTACCGGTAAGTATTTAAAATCATTTGGAATATTTTCCTGCTTTAAAATTGGTTCAATTAGAGGAAAAAAACGCGCGGCACGCTTCATGTTTAAAATTGTCTGGCTGTGGAAATAGGCATTCGCGATAATTTCTCGATCCAATCGTTCCCGAATATCCTCGTCTTCCAAGGAGATTTTTTCACCAAACAATACGATTGATTTTGGTATTGGCGGCAAATTTTGTTTTGAAGTTTGAACAATTGGCTTACTTTCAGTCTGGTTGCTTTGACACGAATATAACAACACAACAAATAAAATGGGAATAACTGTTTTCATCATTAGTTTAATTCAATTGCACCTATATCGGGTGGATTATTTCGCGGATTTCCAAAAACATCAGTAATTACAGAAGTTGCAAATCCATTTCCATTTAATGGAGAATTCACTAAAAATGAAAAATCATAGATGGCTGGATCGGTAAATAAAGGATTATTGTTCCAAATTATGGACTGATAAAAGGAATCCGTTTGAACCGTTTCTGATTTTATCAAGCAATTTTTGAAATCAAAATTTAGGGTAACACCAGCCAATTGCATAGTATCAAGTGCCATTTCTGTTGCTAAACTTCCAGAAACAACACAATTATAAAGCACACCTTCATTGATTGATCCAACATTGGTGGTAGCGGTTTGATAATTGGTGAAAAAATTACTGATTCCAACGGCTGGATTGGGTGATGCTCCATAGCCCAACAGATCGCAGTGATTGAAATTAAAATCACCTCCCTCAATTACCAATAATGCATGTGTACCATTTTTTGAAATAATACAATTTTCTGCTTTTACTTTTGCTCCTGAGTAGATGAACACCCCATACCGAGCTTGATTTTGGATAATAGTATTGGTCATCGTTAATGTATAACCGGAATTGGTGGGATCCTCCGAAAAAAGATGTACACCTGAAGTTCCATTTTTTATAATCGCGTAGTCAATAGTACTCGGTCTGGCTTCTTGAAAATAAATCCCATAGTATTGACCACTAATATCTTGATAATCCTGTTCCAATCGATCTCCCTGGAAAACCACTTCATTACCTATGGTTCCCTGCACATTGAGTGTTGATTTATACACATAAAAAATAGCGTTTTTGTGCAAATGAACTTGAGTTCCGGCTTGAATATTGAGCGTTTTTGCTGAATCAACTGCAGCGTATCCATAAATAACATGAGGTTTATCATTTGGCCACGTTCCTTCGTTTAAATCTTTGTAATGAAAATAAGCATCTTGTCCCCAAACCGCTAATTTCACGTACTGATCTTTTCCATTTGTTCGAAATCGGATAGAATCCTCAATAATAAGTGGTAGCGTTTGGCTATTAATATCAAGTGTAACTTCAACAAATACAAACAAACTGTCTTTTCCTTCCAATTTAATATTCGTCATTTTTGTCCCCATCAATCCATCCACATTCATACGAAATGGGGAACTTTCTCCACCCACCAATTCAATTTCATCTATTTGAACCGTTTTGCTTTCCTTGTTGTAAATTTTGAATTGTTTCGTCGTTGACCCGATAGTTGTAAACACTGTATCGAAAACTAAAGTATCAACAGAAAATGAAAGGTTTTTCTTGGATAGAAGATTATTTTTTTTACACGACACCATGGATAGTGAAAAAGCAACAATAAAAAACAGAATGGAAATGAGTTTTACCACGATTTTATGTTAACTAACGCTTGAGTTAGAAAATTATTGAATTAATTAGGTAAAACGTATGCTTTGAACTTCAAAACTACTACAGCAGGATCTGTATTCGCAGTAATGGTAACCGATTTAGATTGTTCTTTAGTTTGATCAGGTTTCGGTTCAAAAACAACTTCTATTTTGTCCGATCCTCCGGGTGGAATTGGTTTTTCTGGTTTACTCGCCGTTGTGCAACCACAACTCGGTTGAACATTTGTTATGTTTAAAGGATTTTTTCCGGTGTTAGTAACAGTGAACACAGCTGTGGTTTTTGACCCTTTTTTTACGTTTCCTAAATCAATTTCTTCTTTATCGAAAATCATGGTTGTTTGACCAAAATCATCCTCGTTAGCCTTTTTCGCATCAGCCGGGTTTTCATCTACAGCAAAAGAAGATTCCACTTTTCCTTTTTCGCTTTCGACTATTTCTTCTGCACCACATGACAACAGAAATAAAAACAGGGAGAAATATATTTGATTTTTCATGATTTTACAGATTTAGAATTCAAAAATAAACAAGTAAAGAGAATATTGATACTGTTAATCAATTTATTCAACTCATTTTGTGTAAATTTATAGAATTGCAAGCTAAAACGTTACTTTTTTTAAAAATTTGCGTATCCTATATTCTATAAATAAGAAGCTTATGAAAAACACCACTACTCAAGTCCTCTTTATCGGCAATCATTCCACTAAAACAATTCAAGATATTCCACTGGAAACACTTGATTTATATGCAACAAATCAATTAGTTTACAACCGAGGTGAAGTAATCAAAAACATACCAGCGACAATTCAATTAAACGATACGCAGTGTGATTTTAACGGGAATCATGAAATAGAAAATCTTACCATTGCATTGGATTTTTTCTTTCAACAAACATTGCATTTGAACCAAGAAACGCTTTTGGTGGGAGATCCTTTCGAATTAATTTTTCAAGCCTCGATTTATGCCTTATTGAAAGAAAATCCAACCCAAATAAAAGAATCCGTTGCCATTCCAAATTCGAACCAACAATTAACCGTTGTATTATTGTATCCTGCCACTATTGAATTTGAAAATTTAAGAAAAGAAATATCTCAACTTATTTATACCTTAAAAAAGCACAAGATAAATACCTTATTAATTGAGAACCATATCAACCAAGCTAGTGCATTGGACAACATACTTTATTACTTGAATGAAGATGGCATTAAGCATCTTGAACATAAAATAAAAGGAGTGAAACAAATTCTGGGTCATACGGCTTTAGCATAAAATGGATAGACACACTCAGCATACAATTTATGAAGAATTTTTAAATCGTTATGAGCGACTTATTATAAGCAGGATTTATAAGTTCAAAACCGGAGATGATGCTGCTGATATATTTCAGGATGTAACCATTCACATTTATCAAAAAATACCCGTTGAATTCCACAAGAATCCGGATGCATTTTCTTCCAGTGCTTGGGTGGTACAAGTGGTCGACCGTTTTCTGATTTCCATGTATCGAAAGGAAAAAGCAAAGAAAAACATTCATAGCAAAACCATTTCTCAACTTTCCGATTATCAATGGAATACGATTGCTAATCAACAAATTACAGAAGATAGTGATTTACATTTCACGGAAACGGAATTTGATGCTATTTTAAAAGTGATTTTTGAACACATCAGCCGCAAAGATGCTTTAATGCTGAAAATGAAATATTACTATAACAAGAATAGCGATTTTATTGCTGAAAAATTGAATGTTTCGCATGTAAATATGCGCTTGAAACGACTTAAAGAACAGCTTCAAAATCGCGTTCCCCAAACGGTGTATGCGGAAGTTCAAATTCGATTTTTTAAAGATTAAAACGCATTCCTTAGCCTGTAAACAGCATTCCTTTTTACATTCTAAGATAATATTTATTATAAAATTCAACATTTAGTCTAATTTTCTCTTAAAGAATAAAACATTTCACTTAAATTTACCAAACGTTCTTTGGGGTCG
>CAMAQX010000231.1 GCA_945860455.1 Lishizhenia tianjinensis | reverse complement strand
GCTAAAAATACAGCTGGATCAATTTTGGGAGCTGTGTGGTATTCATAATCTGCTTTCAGTTCAAAATTGTCTATTTGCACTCTATGGTCCATTCCATCTGTCGGAATGGTCATTTTAGATTGAATACGGTATTCTACGCGTAGGTCTTTTTTTACCACTTCGGTTTGGGCATAGTTCGCTTTTTGTTGTACTTTATCCCCATCAACAAATAGATAGTTCTCTTTCCTTCGGCTTCCTCTAATTTGAACTTGTTCTAGATTTTTTTCTGTTTCACTCACCTTAAAATAGCCCGCATCTAAAGTGGTGGTATAACTGGCTGGAACACCTCCCGTAATTATTCTTATGCTATCCGCTCTTCCTTCAAAGTCCCAATTGTAGGTTCCGTTTCCATTTGCCCATTCTGAATTCAATACGAGTTCATCTGATTTCATGAAAAACTTGATATAGGGAGATTGAATTGCAACCGTTTGTGGTGCATATCCAACGAAGGATGCGAGGAGGTATTTTTCATTTTTCGGAACAGTTACCGTGAATTTACCATCCACGTCTGTTACTG
This sequence comes from Lishizhenia tianjinensis, assembly GCA_945860455.1. GTDB lineage: Bacteria > Bacteroidota > Bacteroidia > Flavobacteriales_D > Crocinitomicaceae > UBA952. The sequence goes on along the minus strand of CAMAQX010000231.1, from coordinate 3,428 downwards.
CACCAATGCTTGGGTTTGAAGGAAAAGATACTTTGGTAAATGGCATTGCCTCGCCGGTAGATGCATCAATCACTTCTCCTGTTACTTTCTCTCCAGAATAATCTATTTCAGGCAATACCCTTGTTCGTTGTTGGGTTGCTTGTCTGTAATTATTATAATAGATATACCACGGTTGCAATTCAGGTTCTTTGGAGTTTTCATAGGGGTCGTTCGTTGATAATACCATGTCTACATTTTTCCATTCTATTCCGGTATTTTGTGAAACCAAAGCTTTTGCTTCCAATTTGATCGGTTTCCCAATGCCTTCGCTGCGCATGTCATAATAGGGTTTCCAGCTTGCATTTGGACTAATGTAATTGAAAGTAAATGTTGCTTCCGTTGTATTTTCAACGTCAACTTCCACAACGATTTCTGAATAATTGATAACTGGTTTACTGCGTTGAGAAACAATTTCTTGCTCCAATTTATTTAGGTCTTTGGTTACCTTTTCCAACTCATCGCGGATAACACTTTGACGCACCGTAATTTCTGTCAATTTTTGATGCATGAAGGTAAAAGCATCCTTTAACTCCGTCATTTTAATTCCTTCATTCAAGCCCTTTAATTCACGATTACGCATAATTAAATCTTTGTCCAAAGTAAGAATGTCAAATTCACTGCGCAAGTCATTTTCTTTTTTTTCCAATACTTTACGTTGTGCGTTTAGTTCATTCATTGTATCGTTGGAGATACGGATATCTTCGTAGTTTTTTCTCGTACGAACGGATAGTATAGTTAAATCACCTGTTGCCTTCACTTGAACCGTATTCGCATCTAAAAAATCGGTGAGTTTGGTAAAAACGAGTTCTTGTTTTCCTTTACTCAAACTTTTGTTCGCTTGATGTTCAACCTGAGCCCCCAAAAAGAAAACGGTTACTTTTGATAAATCGGATGAAATGGCAACCTCTTTTTGTCCAATAATCGTAAAACAAAAAAAGAAGGCAAAGAGTGAAAATACTATTCTAGTCATAATACTTATTCTAAATAAAGTGTGTATCCTTTCTGATAATCAACGGTGTAACCAAATTGTAGATTCTGGCTTCCACCTAAAGGAAGGTTAAGTTTCCAGACAAGAATTCCGGTTTTTTCAGTTAACTGTGCTGTTCCAAATTCACCATTTTTCACTTTGATTTCATTGTTCGTGCTGATAGGAAATTGATCTTTTACAATGATTGGAATTGCAGCACCACCGTTGTTACGCATGCGAATTTCCCAAGTAACTTCGTATTTTTGTCGTGAACCAAGCACTTTGTTGCTGCTTTTATCTTTTACTTTGTTGCGCTCTACAATCACTTTCGAATCTTTTCCGAATGAAAAGGAGAGTGTGTCTTTCGTCGAATTTACATCAATGTAGGATTTTCCGATGTAGGTTCCATCAAAATAGATATTGGATTCACCGCTCAATAAATTCAGTTTTTCCCAACCGGTTACTTGAGCTGCTAAAAATACTGCTGGATCAATTTTAGGTGCGGTATGGTATTCATAAGAGGCATCCAAATCAAAATTCGCAATTTGTACGCGGTGATCCATGCCATCTGTTGGTATAGACATTTTGGATTGAATCTGGTATTCCATTCGCAAATCTTTCTTCACTACATTGCTTTGTGCATATTGCGCTTTTTTATCTTCAGATTTGCTTTCATCATCGTAGGCAGAGGCATAAGCTTTATTTTTAGCTTTGTAATTCCTTTTTCTACCAGAACTAACATAGCCATCAGCGCTTCTAACTGGTAACCTAGAAATATCTTGTCTTGTAACAGTTTGGCCATAACTTCCTTTATCTTGAAGAACAACTACCTCTTCCAATTCTACTTCATTTGCCACCAGAAAAAATTTCAAATACGGAGCATTGATGGATAAGGTAGAAGATTGATATCCAACAAACGAGGCAATGATTTGTCGCTCATTTCGAGGTACGGTAACAGAGAATTTTCCATCCACGTCTGTTATAACCCCAATACTTGGGTTAGAAGGAAATGAGATTTTAGTAAACGGCATCGGTTCGCCTGTATTAGCATCAATCACTTCTCCTTGAATTTTTTCTCCTGAGTAATCAACGGTTGGTAAATTGCGTTGCGTTTGGTATTTCTGTTGCGGATAGTTATTGTAATTGATATACCATGGCGCGATTACCGGTTCCTTTGAGTTTTCATAAGGATCGTTCGTTGATAAAACCATGTCCACATTTTTCCATTCAATTCCGGTGTTTTGTGATACCAAAGCTTTTGCCTCCAATTTGATTGGTTTGCCAATTCCATCACTTCGCATGTCATAATAAGGTTTCCAAGATGCTTTTGGAGAAATGTAATTGAAGAAAAATGAAGCGTCTGTTTCTTTTTCCACGTCAATTTCTACCACGATTTCTGTATAGTTTATCACGGGTTTGCTGCGTTGAGACAAAATTTCTTGCTCCAACTTATTCATTTCTTTCGTCAATTTTTCCAATTCATCGTAGATGGCACTTTCACGCACGGTGATTTCATTCATTTTTTGGTGCATGAAGGCATAAGCTTCTTTAAGTTCAATCATGCTGATTCCCTTGTCTTGACCTTTCAAATCGCGGTTTCGCATCAAAAGTTCTTTGTCTAGTTCTAGTATTTCGTATTCGTCACGCAAGGCAATTTCTTTTTTCGCCAGCACCAATCGTTGCGCATTCAGGGCATCCATTTTATCGTTTGAAATGCGAATATCCTCGAAATTTTTTCGTGTACGAACAGAAAGTATGGTTAAGTCTCCATTGGCTTTCACTTGAACGGTATTGGGGTCTAGGAAGTCTGTCAATTTGGTAAATACCACTTCTTGTTTACCTTTTTTGAGTTGGGTATTAGCCTGATGTTCTACTTGAGCCCCTAAGAAAAATACAGTTACTTTTTTAAGGTCAGATGTCAGAGGAACTTCTTTTTCTTTTTGGGCGAACAAAGTGCTTGAAAGCAATAAAATAGAGGCGATTAAATAATTATTCATACGGTAAAAGTAAAATTTATATTCAATTAGTCAGGTTATTTTCGACCAAAAGACGGGTTGCTTACAACAAAGATGTTGAAACGTTCATAATTCCATAAAATCGGATGATTTTTTTAACTTTACATTTAAATCACAAATTACTTTCAATGAAAGCGTTATTATTTTTGTCCTCTTTTCTTTTGGTGGGTATTACTTTCTCCCAATCTAAAAAAGAGCAAATCGAACAATTAAACTACCGAGTAGATAGTTTGATACGCATTATAAGTGCGGAGCGAGTTGATAACTCGAAGAAAATATCTACGTTGGAAAGTTCAAAAACATACCTAGAAGAAAGATATAATGAATTAGAAAATAATTATAATTCACTAGTAAATAAGGTGAGTACATTATCTAGTGATTTACAAACTAGCAACGCGGAAAGAGCC
>CAMAQX010000230.1 GCA_945860455.1 Lishizhenia tianjinensis | reverse complement strand
GTGCCGTATTTGGTGCCGTTGGTACAGCTGGACAACGTTGTACATCAACACGAAGATTGATAGTACACGAAACAATTTATGACAAAGTAAAAGAAGCATTGGTTAAAGCGTATGGTCAATTACGAATTGGAGATCCATTGGATCAAAATAATCACGTTGGTCCGTTGATTGATTCCGATGCGGTTGCAAATTATGTGGATGCCATTGAAAAAGCAAAAGCTGAAGGAGGAAAAATAGTGGTTGAAGGTGGAGTTTTAAGCGGTGAAGGTTATGAATCTGGATGTTATGTGAAGCCGGCAATCATTGAAGCTGAAAATCATTTTAAAATTGTTCAACATGAAACTTTTGCGCCAATTCTTTATATCATGAAGTATTCTGGTGGTCTAGAAAATGCAATTCGTTTTCAAAATAATGTACCTCAGGGTCTTTCTTCAGCAATAATGACAAATGATTTGAAAGAAGCAGAAGCATTTTTATCTAATGCAGGTTCTGATTGTGGTATTGCAAATGTAAATATTGGCACATCTGGAGCGGAAATTGGTGGAGCATTTGGAGGCGAGAAAGAAACGGGTGGTGGTAGAGAATCTGGCTCAGATGCTTGGAAAGTGTACATGAGACGTCAAACAAATACGATTAATTATTCTGATAGTTTGCCTTTGGCTCAAGGGATTAAATTTGATTTATAAGTAATTCAAACCATAGAAAGCGGACATATATTCCGCTTTTTTTATCTCGACCAACTAAATGATTTTTTCAGTTATCGAATTATTTTATTTCCAACTATGATTCAGCATATTAAACGAGTGGTTTCTGATTTAATCAATAAAACCAGGTCAAATCAAGAGATTTTCTCCAAAATTTACAAGAAAAATTACTGGGGGGGTGAAAATGACCAACCATTTTATTCGGGAGAAGGCACCTATGTGGAAGATTTAAGTTTGTACACCGAATCTTTGTTGAAATTCATTCAAGAAAATCAAATAAAATCCATCTGTGAAATTGGGTGCGGAGATTTTCATGTGTCGAAAAAATTAGTTGAAAAGATTTCTGTAAATTATACTGGTATTGACGTGGTGCCTGATTTAGTAAATCACCTTAATCAACAATTTTCTACAGAAAATATCAACTTTATTTGTTTGGATGCGGCATCGTTAAATGCTAAATTGCCTCAAGTAGATTTGTGTATTATTCGCCAAGTATTACAGCATTTAAGTAATAACCAAATCCAACAGATTTTAAAGAATACGAGTCATATTCCAAATTTGATAATTACAGAGCATGTTCCTGTAAATCCAGTTGTGTATAATGCTGATAAAGTGTCGAATGGATACATTAGATTACAAAATAAAATTCCATCTGGAATATTTCTAGATAAACCGCCTTTTAATAAAGCAATTGAAGCCGATTTATTGCATATTAAGTTGAATGATAAAAATGCTGAATGTCAACTTATTGAAGCAGAGTTAATCACTTCTTGGATTAAACAATAACGATTTCAAACGAAATAAAGTCCTTCTTTAAATTGAATTTTGTTTTCATGTAACATTAGTCGCAAGATTTTTTTGACTTGTTCATTATTTATTCCGAAAGCAATTTCGACTTCTTCTAGCGACTTTTTTTCTCGTAACAAGTCAATTAAGGCTTCCTTTAAAAGTTTAAATTCACCTTCTTTCCTTTTCGAGGTTTGGCAGACATCGCAGATTCCACAAGTCGTTGATTCTTGACCAAAATAACTGATTAATTGTTGCGATCGACAGGTGTCTGTCCGAAGATAACCAATGGCTGCTTGTAATTTATCAGTACCATAGCTCTTCTTATTTTGATACGCCTCAGGATACAATTGTAGGTAATCATCAGGAAGTCTTTCATGTAGAAAAGTTATTTTCGGTAAATCATTTTGCCAAATAATATCAGCAATTCCATACTTTTCTAACGATTTTAATTGTAAGTCTATTTCTTTTTTCGTAAGTGTCAACTGATCTAAGAGGCGATGGGTTTTTAACGGAACATGTTCCTCAAATGAGGCTGTAAAATTTCGTAAAATAACACTGATAAGCGGTCTAAAATTCTCATACTTAATTTGGAAATTATACAATTCAAGATTACTGACATTCCATTGCAAGGTGGTGTCTTGAAAAGCATTTTCATTTAGTTGAATGTCCCCATTTGACTCAAGAATTTTTAGGGAATTAAAAGTCTGATTCATTTCTAGTTTGTAAGTTTGACAAAACAAGGATAAATCAATAGGATAGGTCTCGTTTTCTCCAGATCCAATCGCAACCTTAAGAAAGCTACACAATGCCCGATAGGTTGTTTTTACCGTTTCTATTGGTGGAAATTGAGCTGTTAATCGATTTTCTAAATCAGTGATATCTCGCTCTTCATAAAACACTGCCGTTCGAGAATTCAATCCATCTCTACCAGCACGGCCAGCTTCTTGGTAATAGGCTTCAATACTTGGCGGGAATTCGAAATGAGCTACAAATCGAACATCTGGTTTGTCTATTCCCATTCCAAAAGCATTGGTTGCTACCATTAATTGAAAATCATTTCCCATCCAACCATTTAACATTTTACTTCGCTCTTCACGATCCAAACCTCCATGATAAATTCCACATCTAATATTGTTTGATAGTAAAACACGTGCAAAATCCTTAACACTTTTTCGAGTTTGACAGTAAACAATTCCACTTTTATTTTGAAAGTTTTTAATAAAATTTAATAGGTTATTTATTTTATTTTCAGACTTATAAACCTCGTAACTTAAGTTTTTTCTTTCAAAGGAAGATTCATGAATTTTTGGGTTTTTTAATTTAAGTTGTTCAGCAATATCTTTTTTTACTTTTGAGGTTGCAGTAGCTGTCAATGCCATTACTGGAATAGTGGGTTGGAGTTCTCTCAAGCGTGAGATTAATCGAAAAGAGGGTCTAAAATCATGACCCCATTCAGAAATACAATGTGCCTCATCAACAACTAGTAGCGAAATGCGCATTAATTTAAATCGTTCTTGAAATAAGGCAGATTGAATGCGTTCGGGAGAAGTATACAAAAAATCAATTCCACCAAAGCGAGCATTATCCAATAAAATATCAATTTCTCGATAGGTCATTCCGCTGGTTATAGCCTTAGCTCGAATCCCTTTGGAGACTAAATTCTGTACTTGATCCTGCATCAAGGCGATCAGGGGAGAAATTACAACGGTGATTCCTTCACGCGCCAAACCAGGCACCTGAAAACAGATAGATTTACCACCGCCTGTAGGGAGAAGTGCTAAAACATCATGCCCATAAATAGCATCGTCAATAATTGATTCTTGAGACAATCGAAATGCATCGAAACCCCAGTATTTTTTTAATATTTCAATGCTCTTTTTCACTCTTTTTTAAGAAATTCAAAGGTAAGCAAAAGGGATTTGCATTGGTCGATTTCTTTTTGAACATTATTAAATTTATATTGTTTTGACTAAAATTTAAGTAGCTGTCAATTAAGGTTGTAAAATTTGTATTATATTTACAATACATCAAAAAAAGTAACATGCCTGGGTTAAAATTTAGAGTTTTATTAGATTCTGAAAAAAACGAAGAGATTTTTAGGGATATTTTGATTCGTGATACGGATGATTTTGAATCCTTTTACACGGCAATTAAAAAGTCTTTTGGATTCAATGGTCAGGAGATGGCAAGTTTTTATGTTTCCAATGATTCTTGGGACAAGGGACATGAAATTAGCTTAGTTGATCTTTCTTATGGCGATGAATCAGTTGATTCGCTCCCGACCGTGATGAATCAAGCAAAAATTAAAGATTTTTTGGAAGAACCTGATCAAAAATTTATTCTTGTCTACGATTTTATGAAAATGTGGATTTTTCTAATTGAATTGATTGGTTTCGATCGTTCTGAGCCTGAGACACCGGAAATATTATTAGCTATGGGCATAGCGCCTTTAGAGGGTTCTAAATTTGAAATGAATGATACTTTGTTCAACGGAGATGAAGTTGCGGGTTTTGATGAGGTTG
>CAMAQX010000229.1 GCA_945860455.1 Lishizhenia tianjinensis | reverse complement strand
TACTAATTGAAGAGACACGGGAAAAACTCCGTTATCATCACATCACAACTTCCCGTAAGTCAATGGTATGATATCATTGGAGATAAAACCATCGCTGATGCAACTATGGACAGACTTGTACATCATGCGCATCGATTTGAACTTCAAGGCGAATCCATGAGAAAGAAAAAACCACAATTAGAAACCCAATTTTAAACCAAAAAAAAACACTATTTTTGATCATTAAGATAACCTCTTAAATCGTTCTTTTAGGCAAATGAAAATGACTGGTCAGTATCGTCCGTTTCTAGGTGGTCAATTACACCGTTTTTTCCAGTAAAGTAAGACTCAAATTCACCAAGTCGGGTTTCTGGCTTAGTGATAGACCGCTGATTTATTCATTCTTGAGTGTTTCGAGGATTTAACTTTTAAGACAGAATCTCGAATTATTCAAAAATTCAATCTTTCCAAGCCTTATTAACGCATGAACACGTACGATGATAAATAAATATAATTTATTAAACAAAACGAACGCCAATTAAAACTTTTTAACCACCTTGCTGTTTTAAATAAAAGAATATTTTATGCCACAATCAGGCTATATCTTTACTCCGTATCAATCCCCCGAACAATCAAATTTTGATAGATTATTTGATATTTTCAGTGAGCTAATTACGCATACATCTGGAGACGTAGATGAAGCGCTTGATTGGCTTAACGTTCTGGACAAAGAATATTCATTAACGAACGATGAATATACGATGGAGGATTTTATTGAAGATCTTAAAAAGAAAGGGTATTTGCGCGAAGAAATTAAACCTGATGGAAAAGGTCAATTAGCTATTACAGCTAAAACAGAGCGTGTTTTGCGAAAAAATGCACTCGATCAAATTTTTGGAAAAATTAAAAAAAGTGGTGCGGGGAATCATAAATCCAAAAAAAGTGGATTAGGTGATGAAGCAACGGGTGATTTTCGTGATTTTCAATTTGGTGATTCCATTGAAAACATATCGATAACTGAAAGTTTAAAAAACGCTCAAATAAATAATGGCATTAGTGATTTTCGATTAACCGAACGAGATTTAGTTATTGAAGACACACACCATAAATCTCAAATGAGTACTGTTTTGATGATTGATATTAGTCACAGCATGATACTCTATGGTGAAGACAGAATTACACCTGCTAAAAAAGTGGCAATGGCGCTGGCTGAACTAATAACAACCTCTTATCCAAAAGATACGTTGGATGTTATTGTATTTGGAAATGATGCTTGGCCAATAAAAATAAAGGACCTCCCCTATTTACAAGTTGGTCCCTACCATACAAATACGGTTGCCGGGTTGGAATTAGCCATGGATCTTCTTCGCCGGAAACGAAACACGAACAAACAAATTTTTATGATTACGGACGGAAAGCCGAGCTGCCTGCGCTTACCTGATGGACAATATTACAAGAACAGTAATGGGTTGGATGAAATGATTGTAGAAAAGTGTTATAACATGGCGGCCCAAGCCCGTAAAATGCATATTCCAATAACCACATTTATGATTGCACAAGATCCTTATTTACAGTCTTTTATAGAACAATTTACGAAGTCAAACAAAGGAAAAGCATTTTATACAGGATTAAAAGGACTGGGTGAAATGATTTTTCATGATTACGAATCAAATAGAAAAAAACGAATAAACTGATACAATGAATACAACAGTAAATACCTTAGGCGCTCTTAAAGCATCTGGATACATTTCCAAAAGCATTAAAACAGAACTTCGAGATAATTTAATTGCATCTTTGAAATCTGGGGAGCAAACATTTAAAGGCATTCATGGGTACGAACATTCCGTTATCCCCCAATTAGAAAGAGCCATTTTATCCAAACACAATATAAATTTTTTAGGGTTACGTGGTCAGGGAAAAACCCGAATGGCGCGTTTGATGATCAACTTATTGGATGAATTTATTCCTGTTGTATCCGGCAGTGAAATGAATGATGATCCATACAATCCAATCAGTCGATTTGCTCGAGATTTGATAGTAGAAAAGGGAGATGAGACACCGATTCACTGGATGCATCGATCGGAACGATTTTTCGAAAAATTAGCAACTCCAGATGTAACAATTGCTGACTTAATAGGAGATATTGATCCCATTAAAGCATCAAATTTAAAATTGAACTATTCCGATGAAAGGGTAATTCATTTTGGAATGATACCACGGGCAAATCGCTGCATCTTTGTAATCAATGAATTGCCGGATTTACAAGCACGCATTCAAGTTGCTCTATTCAACATTTTAGAAGAAGGAGATATCCAAATTCGTGGCTTTAAATTACGACTTCCCTTAGATCTCCAATTCGTATTCACGGCAAACCCTGAAGATTATACAAACAGAGGAAGCATTGTAACTCCTTTAAAAGATCGAATAGGTTCACAAATACTAACACATTATTCTGCCGATATTAAAACAGCCAAGAAAATCACCAACCAAGAGGCTGAAAAAATGGGCAGGCGCGATTGCACCGTTTATGTTCCTGAATTGGCGAAAGATATTCTTGAACAAATCTCTTTTGAAGCTCGGAAAAGTGAATACATAGACCATAAAAGCGGTGTCAGTGCACGTATGAGTATTACAGCATTTGAAAACTTAATAAGCACAGCAGAACACAGAGCTATTATGAATAATGAACCTGAAACTACCGTTCGTTTCAGTGACCTCATTGGAATGATTCCTTCAATTACGGGAAAAGTGGAATTGGTGTATGAGGGCGAACAGGAAGGAACATCATTTGTGGCAAATCATTTGATTAGTGAAGCAACAAAAACACTCTTTTTAAGCTATTTTCCAAAAATTGAAAAGCTAAAAAAACAAGACCAACAAACACCTTATGATGACGTTTTAAGTTGGTTTTTTGATGAGGATGCATTTGAATTATCCGACGAAGCAACACAAGAATCCTATGCATTCGCTTTAAATTCAATCACACCATTGAGGATTCTCATAATGAAATATCAACCAAATGTTGCCGAAATTGACATGCCATTTTTAATGGAATTTGTGCTATGGGCATTGGTTGAATTGAAACAATTATCTAAGCGAAAAACGGATAACGGAGTCTCTTTCAATGATGTTTATGATAATCTGATTAAGGGTTTATAATACGAGAATTTTATTCCCATGGAGCTGTTTTTGATTAAATTACTCCATTTTAATTGGTGTAAAAATTTATAATTGACGTTTGTTAGAGGAAAACAAATTAGAGTTTAAATTCCATTGAAATCCAATACCTGTTGAACTGAATTGAACAGAATTCAGTAGTTTATCCAACGATTTTTTCGAATGGCTATTGTGAATAATGTAGGCAGTCAAATCAAATAAAAACAGAAATCCTCCTTGAAATAAAAGACTATTTCCATAACCATTGAACTGATGTTGTTTACTCACGTTTGTTTTGGCCGAACTTTTCAATAGTAATCCGCCCGCCATATACCCTATATCCAACCCTGAATTGATTAAGAAAATCTTTTCAGTTTGATGTTGTATTCGAATTGTTTCAGAAAAAGAAAGTGATGAATTAGCCTTTCTTGCTTTCAAATAACCAGGAATGGCTAAACCAATATTAACGGTGTTCCACAAAACATTCATTTGATGAAAATAACGTGCTTCCCCTGCTGGTACTGTTGCCCAGCCAATTCCACTAACAATAAAATTAGAAGTTGCCCATGAACCCAAACCAATCATCAAACGCTTATCAATTTGAGTACGCTCTTTATTAAATTGCTCAAAGGATTGGGCATTTGATTGGAATGCGAATACCATACTAATCAAAAACAAAAGATGCTTCACACAAATAAAATTAGGTTTAGACCCTATAAACAAAATAATTCCACTATTAGTTCATTAATGCTAATCTGAAAAAATATAGATTCAACAGGAGAGGTTACTTTTTGACCTTGCAATTAGAAAAGTTTAAATTTGACAAGGAATTGTATGCGGTATTTGATTAGAAGGAAATTGTTTCTGACAACTTAAAAAAGC
>CAMAQX010000228.1 GCA_945860455.1 Lishizhenia tianjinensis | reverse complement strand
TAAAATTACGAACGCACAAGTTGAGGATGTTGCTAAGCGAAAAGGAGTAAAGGTTTCAGAAATTGAAAGGTGGTATTCCAGTATTTTGCTCTAATTTTTCTTTTATCAAATTCTCCATTACCTTTGTGTGAATGAAAGAACAACTAGTTGAGACAATTCGATTATATAATCAAAAAGGATGGTCTCCGGCTACCTCCACGAATTATTCGTATCGTGAGGATGATCAAATTTGGGTAACCCGTTCAGGAGTTGATAAGGCGCAAATTACACTAGTAGATTTCATTACGGTTAATCAAAATGCTAAATCAATTGACGAGTTTATAGGAATCAAACCATCAGCAGAAACTCAAATTCATTGTGATATTTATTCGCTTTTTCCCGATGTAACGGTGATTTTACATGGTCATGGTAAATATCCCGTCCTAGCTTCTTCTCGATTCGAGCATTCAATTGAATTTGAAGGATTTGAAATTCAAAAAGGATTTATTGGTCAAACAACCCATGAAAGCAAGGTGAGAATTCCAATTTTTGATAATAACCAAGACATGCGTTTTTTTTCAGAACAATTGGAACTTCGAAAAGACGAATTAGTGAATGCTTGTTTCGTTATTCGCAAACATGGAACTTACGCTTGGGGAAAAAATTTAGTTGAAGCGAAACGACATCTAGAAACATTGGATTATCTCTGTGAATGTTGGTGGGAAGAAAATCGATAATTATTTTTGAATTATGGCAAAGAAAAATAAAGACCGTTTAAATGTAGTGTATTCAACAAACCCAAATTTTAGTTTCGAGGTTGAATCACAGGAGGAGCAAGACACCTTAGCCCCTCAATTTCAAAAGTTATATGTTTCGATAGATAAAAAACAGCGAGCAGGAAAGGAAGTCACTTTGATAGAGGGTTTTGTAGGAATTGACGAAGATTTAAAGGAATTGGGAAAATTGCTTAAAAATAAATGTGGGGTAGGAGGAACAGTTAAAGATGGCGAGATATTAATACAAGGGAATTTTAGAGATAAAATCAGTGAAATCCTAGTAAAAGAAGGGTATCAGGTAAAAAGAAAAGGAGGATAAAAAATGATAAAAAAGTTCATTTTAACACTTGTTTTTGCGCCATTATTTTCAGCGTTCTCACAGACGTGTATTGATTCAAGTTTAATTAACCCAAGTATTGAATTCATTGCCTTGCTAAAGCCCGTGTGTGGGTGCGATGGTGTTACCTATGGGAATTAATGTATTGCCATTAACTATTATGGGGTCACAGAATTTTCGAATGGACCTTGTCCTCTTCATGAACCTGATACGTGCATGAAAATTCCTGCCGGAATAAATTTTGGCGCGTGCACATCGATTTTAGGTTGGTGCAGAATAGGCGATGAGTGTATTGAATTATCAGGGTGTTCCATGCTTGGTTCCGATGGAATAGATTACTCTAATTATTTTTACGGAAGTTCTTATGCCTGTAATTCTTTGTGTTCAACGGATACGGTTGTATTTTTGAATTGCATCGATAGCTCATTAATTAATATCGGCGTACAAATTCCGGATATATACCAACCTGTTTGCGGATGTGATTCTGTTACCTATCAGAATTCTTCCCTGGCCATATATGATCATGGAGTTTCAAAATATTACGAGGGTGAATGCGCTACAGCAAGCAATCAAGAAATTGGAGAATCGAACATGATTATTGTGCCAAACCCAATACCAAATCACTTTTCGATTAAACAAACAACGAATCCAATTATGTCAGTTAAATTAGTTGCGATAGACGGACGAACAATTCCAATAGTCAACACTCTTGATTATGATTTCTACATACTTAGAGAAACAACTACCGGTATAGCTTTCCTAGAAATAGTGGATTACAAAGGAAAATTCACTCGTTATAAAATTCTAATAGAAAAATAAAGGGCTGGAATTAAATAAAAACAAGTCTAATTATTGATTAGCTCAATTTGTATTTCTTGAAAAACGCGTCCCAATTCCAAATGAAATTTGACATAACTTCATCCATTCGTTTTAAGAAAAGAGGGTTTGGTGCTTGCATGCGTTTAAAATAAACATCTTGAAACTCATTTAATCTGTATTTATGAAAAATAGCTTTTGACATGCCGTAAATCATGTTTTTTGATGGATGATTTACACGTGAAATAAAGGATTGATATTTGCGAATTAGATTTTCAAAATCTAGTTCATTCATTTCATAAATTTTAGCAAGTTTTTGAAATATAATTCGTTCAACACGCATTGCCTGCTCAGCCTCAAAAGTACTTTCTAAAAAGGATAAGTTTCCAGTAATAACGATGAGCCCAAATTCCCCACTGTCTTTTGCATTCAAATTTGGCGATTGAACAAAAGCAGGATCCTCGTTTATCATGGAAGAAATTTCATTCCAGCCACTATCTACAGAATCAAAAATTGCGTTAATGAAAATATTCGCAACTTGATTGTCAGTTAGTTTTCGTTTCATTATTGCGCTAAACATATTCTTCGGTTTATTACGTGTAAGTTCTAATACAAATTTAACAAGCAAAAAAACTTGTTTCAAGGTCAGTAAAAGCGTGTTATCAACTAAGTTATGAACAGATGAAGGGAAATTCTGGCAATAAGTTGTTAAAAACTGAATATTTTTAGGTTAAAATTCTGTGAACTTGTAGTAAAGGAATTCCCAGAATCACTTTTCTTTTTTGTATTTGTTATGAATATCTTCGAGTTCAGCTGCGTGTTTAATAACCTCTTCAATACAAATAACTGGAATTTGCCAAGCATTTTTCCAGACGCGTGTGTTAAATTGATCATCGGCAAACTGTTTTCTGTAGCTGTCTCCAGACGAAAGTTCAACGCAACTACCTAAAAGTCCAAGTTTAAAACGCACGTAATTCTCTAATCCTCCTCCATAAGTTGCAGGGTTCGGCGAAACCGGAACAAAGGGAAATCCACTGGAATTTAACGCTCGTTCATTAATTAAACTATCAATTCCGTTGAAATAATGATGCGTTTTTGAATCTGCCCAGTAAATAATATCACCTTTCGTATGAAAGGATAATGTCATCAAAGGTTTTAGTTCATCCACGAAAGATTGAATTGCTTTCGTTTCCTTTGGCTCTGCTGGATATTTCCCCTTGAATCCTTCAGAACATGGAACGGGCGAATAATTATAACTTTGATTTAGGGCGTGCGTGCTGTCATCAAATGAATCATTTAAGTCAATTCCTTTTCCATTCGCTTTCCATTCTGCAAACGTTTCAATTCGATTTATTTCATTAATTTGGGGTAGGTATTTTTCAATTCCAATCCAGTTTTCATGCGCAATTTTTAATCCATCGGGATTTGCTACGGGTAAAAAATACAAATCAACATCGTTTAAATAATCGGCTGCTTTTTTATAAATGATGGAGTCTTTGCTGAATGATAGTAGGTAAAGATTGAGAAATTTCATCACAAATTTAGAGCTGTAATCTTCTCGAGCATGCACATTTCCAACAAATAACAAGGATCTTTTTTTTGGGATTTGACTACCGATTCTCAAAACGGTAAGCGGAAGCCCAAACTCTGATTGGCCAATAACGAATAAATTTGTGCGCTCAGGGAATAGTTTATGCAATGAATCTAAATCTTCTTGAATCATTTCGTACGTGTATTTTTCATCGTCCTCTACTAAATAACAGGACTTTTGCGACCAAGAATTGGTACTAATGAAAATTAGAATAAGCGTAATTAATTGTCGATTAAAAAAGGGAGTGTTTCTATTCAAAAATTGCATGATTCAAATTTATCCAAAAAAACATTACTGAATTCTGAACTCCTCTTTTTCTAATGAATATTGATTTGTTGAAAACATAAAAAAAACTCCCCGTTTTTTCAGAACAGGGAGTTTTTTTATTGCTTTACAAGAAGATTTTGATTTGTTGTGTTTATTTGAGTTCCCTTTTTTACTGATTTAGGCTGCTTGGTGGATTATTTGTAACTTTGCGCCCGAATGGAAAATCATAAATCCGGTTTTGTAAATATTGTTGGTAGTCC
>CAMAQX010000227.1 GCA_945860455.1 Lishizhenia tianjinensis | reverse complement strand
GCCAATTGCTCCACACAAATAATTCCTTCCGCAGAAGCGACGTGCGCTAACGCTGGTCCAGGAATAACATCACCAATTGCGTAATATCCCGGTATGTTTGTTTGGTAATATTCGTTAGTCAAAATTCGACCTTTATCCACGATAATTCCGACCTCCTCTAATCCAATATTTTCAATATTTGCTTGAATTCCAACAGCTGAAAGAACAACATCACATTCGATTTTTTCTTCTCCTTTTTCTGTTTTTATTGTTACCACACAATCTTTTCCAGAAGTGTCTACACTTTCCACAGACGCTTTGGTCATTACATTAATTCCAGCTTTTTTAAAGGATTTCTCTAATTGCTTGGATACTTCCTCGTCCTCAACCGGAACAATATTCGGTAAATACTCAACAATTGTAACTTCAGTTCCAATAGCATTGTAAAAGTAAGCGAACTCAACTCCAATAGCACCTGAACCAACAACTACCAATTTTTTTGGTTGTGATTTTAGGGTCATTGCTTGACGGTAACCAATGATTTTCTCTCCGTCTTGCGGTAAATTAGGTAATTCACGTGAACGGGCTCCTGTGGCGATTATCAGTGCTTTATCTGCAGTATATTCAGTTGTAGCGCCAGCTTCATCCGTAACGCTTACTTTTTTACCAGCTTTTATAACACCATTACCTTTCAGGACATCAATTTTATTTTTTTTCATCAAAAACTGAATTCCGTTGCTCATACCGTTAGCCACACCGCGACTTCGATCAATCATTGCCGTAAAATCAGCAGTTGCTTCCTTCACCGTGATACCATAATCACTAGCATGCGTTAAGTATTCAAATACGTTAGCACTTTTCAACAAGGCTTTTGTTGGAATACATCCCCAGTTTAAACAAATACCCCCTAACGATTCTCGCTCAACGATAGCTGTTTTAAAACCCAATTGAGATGCGCGAATAGCAGTAACGTACCCACCAGGCCCACTACCGACAACTATTATATCATAATTCATATCTTCAATTTTTTGCTGACCAAAATTACAGAAAACTAATCAAATGCAAAGACAATCCATCTATTTTGTTTACAAAAACTTAATTCTTATTTGCAGTGAAACTAAACGATAAGGTGTATTTTTGAATGAAATAGCTGTTATGTTTCGATTAATCGTAGTGTTTTGTACTCCCTTTGTGTTATTCTCTCAGGTTCAACCGGTGCACTATTTTGGGCATCGCGGTTGTCGTGGCTTACTTCCAGAGAATAGTATCGAAGCTTTTCAACAAGCAATTTCATTGGGGGTTGATGGAATAGAATTAGACGTGGTTGTGAATAAGGATAAACAACTAGTCATATCTCATGAACCTTATTTTCAAAGCACGTTTTGCTTGGATGCAACAGGAAATGCTATCACCAATGAAAAACAATGGAACATCTATGAAATGTCTCAAGCTGAGATCGAACAATTTGATTGTGGTTCCAAGATTCATCCGCGATTTGAAGAACAGAAGAAGATCAAGGTACACAAACCTCTCCTACAAGAATTGTTTGAAAAGGTAGATTTATCGAAAACAAAAATTCTTTTTGAAATAAAATCGAGTCCAAAGGAATACGGAAAATCTCAACCTAACCCAGCTGAATTTATTGAAATCATTTTCCAAGAAATAGCGAATTTTCCATTCAAAGAAAATCTTGTTTTTATGTCATTTGACAGTCAGATTTTGGAAGAAATTCATAGAAAAAATCCTTCCTATCCCTGCGTTTATTTAACTTATTTGCCTTATAAATCTGCTTCGAGCTTTTTAAAACAATTGACATTTAAACCTTTTGCATTGGGAATGTATTATCCCACAATTGGCAAAAAAGATTCGAAATTTTTGCATAGCAAGGAGGTGAAACTCTTTGCTTGGACCGTTAATTCTCCAAAAATTCAAAAGAAATTGATTCGTTACAAATTGGATGGAATAATTACCGATTATCCTGATCGAATTAAAAAAGATTAGTTCATTAGTGTATCTATAGCAACTAAAGACGTTGTAATTGTTTTAAACTCTATATTTTATGAAAATAGCACTTTTTATTTTTTGTTCCTTGGTTGGTTTTAAGCTTGTTGCCCAAACTGAAATTAACTTCGAGAAAAACACAACCATTCAAGCCTTGAAAGCCAAAGCAAAGAAGGAAAAGAAATTAATTTTTATTGATGCATATACAACGTGGTGTGGTCCGTGTAAATGGATTTCTGCCAATATATTCACTAATAAAGAAGTAGCTGATTATTACAACAAGAATTTTATCAATGCGAAATTTGATATGGAAGATCAAGGGGAAGGAACACGCATTGGTTCATCGTATCAAGTAATGTGTTACCCTAATTTATTGTTTATTGATGCAGAGGGAAAATTAATTCACCGAACTGCTGGCGCTGAAAAAGATCCGCAATATTACATCGCGCTAGGTGAGACTGCTAAAGATCCAAAAAAATGTTTTGCGGGAGTGGAGGAGCAGTATAAAAAAGAACCTTTAAACACTATTTATTTTGCAGAATATCTATCACTAGTTTCCAATACTTGTTTAGATTTTCAAAAAGATTTGGATAATTTTCTCTTTCGATTGACAGAAAATGATTATTACCGAGAAGATAATTGGAAATTGATTCAAGAACATTTAGCAGATTTCAATCATAAGGTTACTCAATACATTGCTAAAAACACCTCAAAGTTTCAAGAAAAATACGGTGAAGAGGTGGATGCATTTTTGTTTAATTCGATTCGTCAAACCGCATTTGATTTACTGAATGAGCCTGATTTTCAGGAGGCTAAATACAATCGCTTGTTAAGCTCAGCAAAAGCAACTTCCATTGAAGCGATAAAAACACTTACACCGATGTTAGAAATATACGGGTATGAACGCAAAGGAGATTGGGAGCAATTATTTACATTTCTCATGGCAAGTGGTGATTCCATTTTGGATGCAGAGAATAAAAACCGCTACAGTTATTTAATTACTGAAAATTCCACGAACGAAATACACCTCCAAAAAGCGGAACAATGGATGAAAGAAGTTATTAGTGCTGAAGGAGGAGAGATTTGGAATAATTTGGATACCTATGCTCATATTTTATTCAAATTAAATCGAAAAAAAGAAGCATTAGAAGTAGCAGAGAAATCCCTAAATATGGGAGAAGAACTAACGGAAGAGCAAATCAATTCAACGAAGTTATTCATTGAAGAATTAAAAAAGAATTAGTCGTTACAATTTCAATTCTCAATTCTACATTTCCAATTTTTAACCCTCATTACTCTTTATCAATAACTCGAGGATTTCAATTGCGGCAGAAGATATTTTAGTTCCTGGACCATAAATACCGAAAACGCCAGCTTGGTGCAAGAAATCATAATCCTGTTGAGGAATAACTCCACCGGCTACAACCATAATATCTTCCCGATTGAGTTTTTTTAATTCATCAATTACTGCCGGAACAAGTGTTTTATGTCCTGCAGCCAAGGAAGATACACCTAAAATATGAACATCGTTTTCAACTGCTTGACGCGCTGCTTCTGCCGGTGTTTGAAACAATGGCCCAATGTCGACATCAAAACCAATGTCCGCAAATGCTGTTGCAATTACTTTAGCGCCGCGGTCATGACCATCTTGTCCCATTTTAGCGACCATAATACGTGGTCTTCTTCCTTCCAATGTTAGGAATTCATCGGTTAAAGCTCTCGCTTTCGTAAAATCTACATCTTTCATGGCTTCATTTGAATAAACTCCACTTATGGATCGTATAGTAGCTTGGTAACGACCAAAAGCACGCTCCATGGCATCGGAAATTTCACCGAGTGTACATCGTTCTTTGGCGCATTTTACAGCAATTTCTAATAAATTCTCTTCTTGTTTTTTTGCCGCATTTTCAAGTGCCGAGAGCAATTCTTTTACCTTTTGATTGTCTCTTTTACTTCGTACCTCGTTTAATCGGTTAATTTGCGAATCGCGCACCATGGTGTTGTCCACTTCACGAATTTCGATGGTGGAAGTTTCGTTTACCTGATAGCGATTGACACCCACAATAATATCTCTTCCAGAGTCGA
>CAMAQX010000226.1 GCA_945860455.1 Lishizhenia tianjinensis | reverse complement strand
CCAGGGTGCAATTGCTCCTTCATAAATACTTAAATTAGTATTAGGTATCACCAAATCTGGATCAATTCCAAGAACTTGACCAAATCCCTCACAAGATTTACACGCCCCAAAGGGATTGTTGAATGTGAAAAAATGTTCATTAGGCTCTTGAAATTCGATCGAATCAAGTTCAAATCGATTATTGAACCAAATTGTAGTTTCATCTAAAAGTCTAAATATACCGCAATCTCCGGCTCCTTCTGTATAGGCAATTTGTATCGAGTCTGCATAACGAGCTTCATTTCCGTCTTCCTCAAATTGAATGCGAATTCGGTCAATTACCAAAAAAACAGTGTCTAAATCTACAGGATTCGTTTCGATAAAATCGTTTATTTCAACTAATTTATTGGCATGCAGAATACGTTGAAACCCTTGTTGTAATAAAACTTCTAATTGCTTAATTGCACCGAATTTCCTCCAATTTGATACTGGGCATATTATTACTGCGCGCTCTTCTGTTACCAATGTCCTCAGAAAATCTACAACATCTGAAATTGAGTGTTTCATTACTTCGTTTCCTGAAATAGGAGAATATGTTTTTCCAATCCGAGCGAAAAGTAATTTTAAATAATCATAAATCTCAGTGCTTGTCCCAACAGTTGACCTTGGATTACTGGTAATCACTTTTTGTTGTATCGCAATCGCTGGTGCAATTCCTTTAATGTAATCCGTTTCTGGCTTATCTAATTTTCCCAAAAACTGTCTCGCATAAGAAGATAGGCTTTCGATGTAGCGTCTTTGACCTTCGGCATATAGTGTGTCAAACGCAAGTGACGATTTACCTGATCCAGAAAGACCAGTAATTACGGTGATTTTACGATGTGGAATTAGGACATCAATATTTTTTAAATTGTGTACCCTAGCCCCTTTTATTTCAATAAATTTATCTTTACTCACCTCACAAAAGTAAACACATCAACCCACAAATAGTTTTATTTTATTGATTTTATTACCTTTATACGATGCGATTGAGCCGTATATTATTGATTCTTTCTTCTTTGGCTTGTTTCTTTGTGCAAAGTCAAAATTTTACTGAGTTTAAAAAAACGAGTAATCCTTTTCAAAAATTACAAATAAGCCAGGTGTTATGGCAAAAATACTTAAGAACTGATGTAGATTCACTAAAGATACTTGCGTTAGAAATTCAGGAATTCGATCCGCAAAATTCTTTCCTAGATTTGACTTTTTTTTCGAAACGCATTTTAGGTTGTTATTGGGTTCGGTTTGGGGAAATTCAACGCGGTAAAATTCAATTAAAAGAAGCTCTCTTTTATCATCAAAAAATGGGCGATAAGGAAAGTGAAACGGAAGAATTGAACGAACTGGGTATTGCATTTTACATGGAAGGAGATTTTGCAAGTGCTAAATTGTACTTCGAATCATCATTAAAGGCGGGCAAAGAATCCAATGATCCCACTCATTTTTTCATGGCTGAGTTGAATTTAGCGAAAGCATATGAAAAACTTAATCTAAAGGATAAGGCTAGGGGAATTGCACGTCATTACCTAAATGAGGCGATTAAAAGGAAAAAAAATGAATCGGCGTCCAATGCTTATGGGTTTTTGAGCGATTTGGCTTTGGAACGAAAGAATTTACCCTTGGCAAAAGAGTTTTTAGACAAAAGTATCGGTTGCTTGGGACACACGGATAATTTGTTTTTTAAGGCTCAGGCAATGAACAACTTGGGGGCTTATTTTGCCACTTTGGGTGACTATAACCAAGCGCTAGATTATTTTCAAAAGGCATTAGACTTGCGAAAAAAAACTAACCATCGCAAAGGAATTTTAGAATCTTATTACAATATGGGCTCTCTGGCATATATGCAAAATGATTTTTTAGAGGCTGAACAACTATTTTTACAAGGGTTAAAAAAAGCGGAATCAGATGGATTTACCTCTGATCAAATTGATTTTATGGAATTGTTAGTGGAAATTCAGAAAGAAGTTAAAAATAAGGATAAAGAAATAGAATATTATAGACTGTTTCTCGACCTGAACGATAAAAACCAAGAAATTCTATTGAAAAATTACGAAGAAAATGCACGACTAGTCGATTCTTTTGAAATTGAAAAATCAAATGAATTAGTTAAATCACCTCCGAATTATTTTTGGACAGGAATATTAGTTGGAGTTGGAACAATTCTTTTTTCCATTATTGTATTAAACTATTTTCTTGGATTGCCTAAATTTTTAAATTTCCCGAAGCGCTATGATAAATGATCAACAAATTCTAGATGAACACTTACTGAAAGAGTTTTTTGAAATACTCACTCCAGAAAGAATAAAATTGTTTGGACAAATTATAGATCAGCGAACAAATCATATCACAGTGATATCAGAGGATATTTTCCAAGAACATAATGCTTCAGCTATTGTTCGGTCATGTGATTCTTTCGGGATTGAGACCTTGCATTTAATCGAGTCAAGAAATACTTATCAAGTACATGAAGGAATTGCACGCGGTTCCAATCAATGGGTGACACTTGAACATCACTATTCAGAAGGATTGTCTTCCGAAGAAATTTTTCAACGAATGAAAAATCGTGGCTATAAAATTGTTGCCACAAGTCCTCATGCGATTGAGTATGATATTTTTAATCTTCCAATTGAGGAGCCATTGGCATTTGTTTTTGGGGCAGAAAAAAAGGGTGTGACTCAAGTTGCTATTGAAAATGCTGATTATTTAGTGCGTATTCCAATGTATGGATTTGCAGAAAGTTTAAATGTTTCCGTTTCCGTTGCTATTATTTTAAATGAAATGAGAAATCGTCTTGGGAAATCTTTTGTCAATTGGAAATTATCTGATGAGGAAAGATTAAAAACACAACTATCTTGGTGTCGCAATCACATTAAGAGTAGCGAACTAATTGAAAATGAGATAAAAAGAAGGTTTTTAGAGAAAATGTTGTAATTTTGCAGACATTAAAATGTGAAAAATGAAAACAATTATATCAATATTGATACTATCCTTATTCGTGCTTTTTCAATCTTGCGCAGGAAAGGATGTAGCAACTAAGAATAGCTCTAAAAAATCGATTAAGACGAAAGCTCCCGTTCAAGATACGGTAACTCCAGTTTGTAAATTAAAGCTAAGTGATATTATCGGGAATTACGCGAATAAAAGTGGTTTTTCCGCTAGCATAAAAATTGCTGAAAAAGATTCTTCAAAAATCGATTTTGTTTTTCAAATAAGTAAAGGATGTGTTCGACGGTATTCTGGAACTGCATCCAAAGAGGAATTTTACAGTGAGACGGAACTAAATTTTATGTCAATAGACACAATAAATAAAGTTGAAGTTGAAATTTCCATGTTTTTTAGTGAAGGTAAAGTTGCCATTGCAGAAAGAACTTCTGGCAAAAAAGAAAAATTAAATGATAAATGTGTTTTTGAAGGACATTTAACTAAATTAAAATAGATTTCACAAGAACGACAATCGAAAGAAAAAGAATATTAACTTTGTATCATAAATTGAAAATGAAATGGGTAGAGGAGATAAAAAAACAGCAAAAGGGAAACGTGCAATGGGTTCCTATGGTATTTCTAGAAAGAGAAATGAAGAAAAGGTAGTAGTTATTGCTAAAAAGGAAAAACCGGAGAAAGTTACAAAACCGGTTGCAGTAAAAGCTGAAAAAAAAGCTGCCACACTGACGGCACCTAAAAAGACAATTACTAAAAAAACAAAAGAATAATTTAAGGCCCGGTTTTCGGGCTTTTTTTTTGAATATTTTAGCGTTTTTTATACAGTTATATTAATGTTTATAACTTTGATTTGCAAATTTGTTTAATCTTTCTAAAATTAAAATATGAAACATAATTTTGGCGCTGGACCATGTATATTACCTCATGGTGTTTTTGAGCAAGCTGCATCAGCTGTTCTTGATTTTAATGGACTTTCTATTCTGGAAGTTTCACATAGACATAAAGATTTTGTAGCTGTAATGGACGAAGCTCTGGATTTGGTTAAAAAAGCATTAAATGTCCCTTCCGGCTATTCAATTGCCTTTTTACAAGGAGGAGCAACACTTGGTTTTAC
>CAMAQX010000225.1 GCA_945860455.1 Lishizhenia tianjinensis | reverse complement strand
AACACTAACTCTTTCCAAGTAACTGATCTTGCTACTGGCTCTTACTTCGTTCAATTATCTAATAACAATAACACTACAACAAAAAAACTAATCATCCAATAACACTAAAACGTAACTTATTTCCTTACACACGGTTTTAGTTTTTTATTTCATTCCAATCAGTTTTTTTCATAATTAGTTTAGGTAAAAAAAAAACCACCTCGCTTGAGGTGGTTTTTTTATGAATCAACATTTCTATTTTGCTGCGGAGAATTTTTCAGCAACAACCTCCCAATTAATTACATTAAAAAACGCTTGAATATAATCTGGTCTTCTATTTTGATAATTTAAATAGTAGGCATGCTCCCAAACGTCCATGCATAAAATTGGTGTTCCATTGCAACCTTCACCCATTATTGGATTATCTTGATTTGCCGTTGAGCAAACTTCTAATTTTCCATTGGTGACACACAACCAAGCCCATCCAGAACCAAATCTAGTTGCTCCTGCCTTGGCAAATTCTTCTTTAAAAGAATCAAATGATCCAAAAGCAGTATTAATTGCATCTTCTAATTCACCAGTTGGTTGACCACCTTTATTTGGAGCCATTACTTCCCAAAACAAATTGTGATTCCAAAAACCACCTCCGTTATTTCTAACAGCAGGTTTATCTTTACAATCCACTAAAATCTCTTCAATGCTTTTCCCTTCTAAATCTGTTCCTGCTATTGCAGCGTTCAAATTTGTTATGTAAGCTTGGTGGTGTTTTGAATGATGTGTTTCCATCGTTCGTGCATCGATATGAGGCTCCAGAGCATCATAACTATAAGGCAATTGTGGTAATTCGAAAGCCATGGTTCTTTTATTTTTAAGTTAATAAATTATTTTTCAAAATTAAGTACAATTCTTGAACAAGAAACAGCAAAAGAGGTCTGATGTTTTAAACTTTTTGAGTTCGAAGCTTGAAAATCAGATATAGCAACTGTCCAAATAAAATAGTGGCGAACAACAAATGACTTGTTTGTACCAATCCTGGCATATCGGCATACGCTAAGAGTACACCTGAAATTAATCCCAAAACCAGAATAAAAAATGTCCAACGTATTGGGCGAAAATGGTATTTCCTTTCATTGTAAAAGGCCATAACGGCCAATAAAATTAACACCAACCAAGAAAAACTACGGTGAAAATAGAAAGCCCAACCCAATTTATCTGTCCAAGAATCTCTACCAAAGCCTTGTTTAGTTAATTCATCAATGTACTCTCTAACTTGAGTACCCAAGAAAAGTTGATACGTTGTAATAATAAAAATGAGATAAAAAGCCCAGCGCATTTTAGTTGGCAAAATAATTTTATTAGATTCATCAATCGGGCTAAACTTATAGATTAAAAACAATTGAATGCCAATAATGACTAAGGCTAAAAAAAGATGAACCGTGATTGTCCAAGGCACTAAATTTGTTGCAACTACTATTGATCCAAACCATGCTTGAAAAGCCATAATGACCAAATTGAATGCCGCAAGATAAATTAATTTCGATTTTCGGTAATAAAACAGCATCCATCCAAATGCAAAGAGCATTGCATTTCCAGCAAGAAACCCTAATAATCTATTGACATATTCAGTCCATGTTTTTATTGCATTAAACTGCTCTTCGTAATAAATTGTAGGATCTTTTTTTATATTTTCAGCAGTTTCAGACAAGCCAATTCCAGTTAAAAACTTACTAAACTTCTCTACTTTTTTAGACCGTTTTTGAAGAAATACATCTCTATAATTGGTAGGCAAACTCGCTTCCTCGGTTGGTGGAACCCATTGTCCAAAACACTTAGGCCAATCAGGACAACCCATTCCACTGCCTGTTATTCGAACGAAACTTCCTGCAATAACTACAAGATAAATTAATAAGATCACGACCCAATTAAAGCGGACAAAATTTCTTGAAAATTTCATAATTCAAAAATACATAAACTACTTAATGAAAGTTGTACTAGAATAACAAATTATTCGTTATCTTAGTTCAAAGCAAATTAGTGCTAATCATGCGTAACCTAAATCTATTTTTCATTTTTTGGATTCTATTCCTTTCGAATAATGTTTTTTCGCAAGACACGAGTGGAATTGCACCAGAAATTAGCGCGCATTTCTTACAGAAGGAACAATATAGTGATTCCATCTTATTTTACCGGAAATTGTACAAAAAATCCAAAAGAATTCAAAAAAAGGAAGAGAATCTAGAATTAGCATTTTATGTTGCCTTACAATATTACCCAGAACTTAAAGACACAAAAATCAGCGTTAAACTAAAAAAGATAAAATCGACAATGATGGCTCAACCGGATGCTGATTTCATTATAAAATCAAAAAACGACCGAAAATATCGAATTTTAATTAACTCAAGTAAGGAATTTAATGGGATGAACTACGAGGACCTTAGCTTTAATTCTTTAGTGGGCTGGATTGGACATGAACTAGCACATATTACTGAATACAACCGAAAATCTAATGGTCAATTGGTTCATTTTATTTCAAATTATCTTTTTTCCAGAAAACACCTCAAACACACTGAAAATTCGGCCGATAAAGAAACGGTGAAGCGTGGCTTAGGATATTCGTTATATGAGGGCGTGACTTTCTTATTTAAGAACCCTAAAATTTTCAAGAACTATAAAGAAAGAAACGAGGAATATTATCTATCCCCGACCGAAATTCTCGCTGAAATTAAATTGACGGAACAAAAAAATAAATAAATTTGAGCAAGCATTAATCCATTTCCTCAATATCAAAATCCGCTAATTCTTCATTCATATTTTTTATTAACAATGCGATTTCACTCATTAAAATTGATTTTTCATCCGTTTTCGTTGTCGATTCTAGGTATTCTTTTAAGTGCAATTGTGCCTCAAGAATATCCGCTTCTTCAAAGGGACCATCCAAATTCTCAATAATTGTTAAACATTCCAAGGCTTCAAGATAATCTCCTTCTGATGCTATCTCGACAAATTCGGCCAAAAAATTACTGTAATCAATTCTGCTATTCCAAATAGTCGACAATAGCTCGTGCCGTAAATCAATGAAGGAAGGGTTGAAAATGGTCTGCATCATTATTTCTTGCGCACCATCCGTTGCTAAATCATTAAAAAATTGAATGAGCTCAAAACGATTTTTTGGGGATTGAGTAGTTTGAATTAAGGAAACTAGTTCCGGTAACAATGCTGGAGTCATCACGACATTTAAATTGTTAATTGCTTTTGAAAAAGAAACTTCATTGCCCGATTTCATTGCATCCAACAACTGATTTATTTTTAGTACATTATTCTTAGTCATAGCTAATTTAATTTTTGTGTAAATGCAATTAATAACGCTCCTATTTTTTCGAATGCTTTAAAAGATAAGTTTTCATAGGTGTCATTTACATCATGATAATTTTTATTTGGTCCCATGGTGTAAATAAAGAAACCGGGGACACCTGCCTCAGTAAAGAAATAATGATCTGAATTTGCTGCAGGCCCTCTTTTTTTAATGACAGGAAGTGCTTTTTGTTTTTTATTTATTTTCTGAAGCAACATAAACTCCTTTTCAAATAGAGTTCCATTAACCGCGGTAATTCCTTCTTCACCACTTCCCATTATATCTAAATTAATCAGAAATCGTATGTCTTTAAGATTGATTAATGGATGTGAGACAAAATATTGAGACCCTAATAATCCGACTTCTTCACCAGCAAAGGTAATAAAAACCAAATTATACTTTGACGCATGTTCTTTGAAATAATCGGCTAAAAAAACCAACATTGCTGATCCGCTAGCATTATCATTCCCTCCCGGAAAATAAACATCATTTCCCATTCTACCCAAATGATCAAAATGGGCTGAAAACACAAGAGTTTTTGCGTTTTTTCGAGGTGAGGGAAGATATCCGATAACATTTCGGGTAGAATGAAGGGGTTTAAATTCAGCATCAATATTAATTGTTATTTTTTCTGGGGTCGCAACAATTACTGAATCTTGAATAATCAAATAAGGGAAATTAAGTTTAACTTGAGCAACGGACCAGGTTAACTTTGTGTTGACTATTTCAATAATTGGAATTTGATTGGCTAATTTTTGCAAGTATTGTTTTACTA
>CAMAQX010000224.1 GCA_945860455.1 Lishizhenia tianjinensis | reverse complement strand
ATTTTAAATCTAGATGATGCTAGAGCAAAGGTTGTAACAATCTCTGCTTTTTACATGGACCAAACCGAGATTTCGAATAACGAATACCGTCAATTTGTTGAGTGGGTGCGTGATTCAATTGCTCTGGAAAAGTTAGTTGATCGTGGATTAAGAGAGCAATTAGATCAATATATCAATTTTGATCAAGATATTTTGTTTAGTCTGCAAGGAGAAGGAACAGATGAGGTTAAAATAGCAAATTATTATTATGATAATAAACCGTTGGATTTCAGTAAAGTTAATATTGATGGTGCTTCAGAAGATGAAGATCAAGTATTGCCAGAACAAATGGAGCGTGATGGTCGAAAAATATATGAAGCCCTTTTTGCAGATGGCTACAACGAGGATAAACAAAGTAATGCAGTTTCAGTACGTGAAATTAAAAATAATTGGTTAAGCCTAAATTGGGAAACTCAAGCGAGTTATAGAATGTGGGACGATCCTAAATTGATGCCTCTTTTGGCGGATATGTTCTATTCTTCGAAGGAAAGATACTACAAACGCAGAGAAATTGATATTCGTAATTTGGTGTATGAATATTATTGGATTGATTACAAAGAGGCAGCTAACAAAGGGGAGATAGCATATTATGATTCGCCAGGTGCTTATGAGTTTTCTGAGGATCCACAAGATGCATCGAAGCGCTTAAATGATAGAGACGGAGCTTTGTTATACCAAAAAATAGGGGATGAAAATAATCCTACTTTGTATAGTGCGCCTGGTTCAAGACAACCTATTTCAACCGTTAAAAGTGATGGGTCGTTTACTCAATTAAATGATACCATACGTGCTGCCGGAACGGATACAAAAGAAAATAATGTTTCTGAAATTGGAGTAGATGATAGAGGTTATAGAGATGGTTTTATTTCTGGTAAAGATAAAGACATGGGATACATGAACCGTAAAATGGAATGGAATGCATACCGTGGTCACACCGATAGAAGTCGTTTCATCATTCACGAGAAGATTCCAGTATATCCTGATACACTTTGTTGGGTAAATGATTTAACCTACTCAAATGGTAAAGAGATGGCAAATTATTTCTGGCATCCCGCTTATGATAATTATCCAGTTGTCGGTGTTACTTGGAAGCAAGCAAAAGCATTCTCTGTTTGGAGAACACAATTATTGAATAATTTTTTAGTTTCAAATGGCGATATCTATTTAAATGATTTCCGTCTACCTACTGAAGCTGAATGGGAGAGAGCCGCGCGTGGTGATCTTGCCCTACAATCCTATCCTTGGGGTGGACCATACATAAGAAATGCCTCTGGATGTTTCTTGGGTAATTTTAAACCAATGAGAGGTAGGTATTTTGAAGATGGTGGAGTCTACACAGTAAAAGTATATTCATATAATCCTAACAATTATGGTTTATATTGTATGGCAGGAAACGTTTCAGAATGGTGTGAATCGGCTTATGATGAAACTAGCTATGAATTTATGGATGATATTAATCCTGAGTTTTCATACGATGCAAAAAAATGGGAGCCAGAAGTTATGAAACGTAAGGTCATCAGAGGTGGTTCTTGGAAAGATGTTGGTCATTACTTAAATGTTGGTACTCGATCTTATGAATATCAAGATACGGCAAAATCGTATGTAGGATTTAGAAATGTAATGACGCATCTTGGAAGAGGTGGTAAGGACATTACCAAAGAAGGTGGAGAAGAAATCCAAAGTGATATCAATCTTCGCTAATCAAACTGTAACCAAATATAAATCAAATAGTTAATTGTTAAACCTAAATTAAATTTAAAATTATGAGCGCAGGTAAAGGAGGCTTTTTCGAAAGTAAAGCATGGAAAAATATTATGAAATATGTATACGGTCTTGGAGCGGCTGTAGTAATTGTTGGAGCGTTATTTAAAATCATGCACTGGCCAGGTTCTGGTATCTTATTAACAATTGGTCTACTAACAGAGGCTGGAATTTTTATTCTATCTGTTTTAGAACCAGTTCACGAAGATCCGAAATGGGAATTAGTTTATCCTGAACTAGCAATGGGTGAAGCTACTCATGAAGGGGGGAAGAAAGTTTCTGGTGGTTCTGGAATTACGCAAGAGTTGGACAAAATGTTGGAAGAGGCCAAAATTGACTCTGCTTTGTTGGAGCGTTTGGGTGATGGAATGCGTGCTTTGGGTGATAATGCCGCACAATTAAAGGGAGTTACGTCTGCTGCAGCTGCAACTGATGGCTATGTTACCTCTTTACAAGCTGCATCTGAAAAAGTTTCTTCATTATCTGAAGCTTACGAAAGAGCATCTGTTTCAATTGCAGGAATTGCTGCCAATTCTGGGGAAGGTGAATCTTTTGGTGAACAAATGCAAAAAGTTTCTAAAAATTTGGCTGCTTTAAATAACGTATATGAATTACAATTGAAAGGTTCGTCATCTCATTTAGAAGCTACTGAGAAATTCCAATCTCAAGTGGTTGAAATGATGTCAAATCTCGCAGCTTCAAATGATAATACTCGTATTTATAAAGAAAACATGGCTATGTTGTCTAAAAATCTTACTGATTTGAACAACGTATATGGTAACATGTTAAAAGCTATGAAAGCTTAATTGCCTTATTAATTAATTTAATAACCAAATAAAACCAAATTAAAATGGGAGGCGGTAAAGAAACCCCAAGACAGAAGATGATTGGTATGATGTACCTAGTACTGACAGCTTTGTTAGCACTTAACGTATCAAAATCTATCCTCGATGCCTTTGTAGCAATTGAGGAGAATACTCAAAAATCAGCAATTGTACAATTAGATAGAGGAAATATTTTTGTATCAGACCTGAAATCAGGTATAGTGCAGAATAAAAAAGAAAATCCGGGAAAAGCGGCTAAATGTCAATATTACTTGGATTTGATAGCTAAAATTGACGTAGAGGCTGCTAACATGATCAAATTTATCGATGAGATAAAAATTCATATCATGGAAGAAAGTGGAGAAGCTGTTGATACTGAGAAAAATCAAGACAAGGAAACAATTGTATGGAAAAAATATTCAGCTACCGATAAACTTCGTCCTGCACGATTGAATTTGATGGCTGTTCAAGCTAAGGATCAATATGATGTTCCCATGCACGAGATTATTGGTGAAGAAATCAATAATCCAGCTGCTGATAAAATGGGTATGAAATTGTGGAAAATGTACAATGGTTTTCGTGCTAGTGTTGTTGAAACTTTAGGAACATATCACGACAAAATAGACTCTGTTTCTGGAAAAGGAATGGGTGCTCCAAAGTTTGTGGTTAAAACATCCCCGATTAACAAGTATAAGGACAATAAAGATTTGGATGCACAAGTGAATGCAATGTTAGACAAAACCCAATGTAACAAAGAAGACAGAGGTGTTTTGAAACAGTTGTACATGGAGTTAACCAAAGAAGAACGATTTGAAGAAGTTAATGACGTAAAAAACGTACATTGGATTGGTAAAACGTTTGACCATTCCCCATTGGTTGCTGCTTTAGCTTCATTAACTGCTATGCAATTGGAGATTCTGAATGCTCGTGCAACTGCTGCTGGTTATTTATCGAGTAAAGTCGTTACTGCTGAATTTTCATTCAATAAGTTGATTTCTTTGGCTACGGCAACACCAAGTGTGGCTTCTCCTGGAGATCCAATTGAAATTAGTGTTGTAATGGGAGCTTATGATTCAGATAACCAACCAACTGTAACCGGTGGAAGTTTTACCGTTGCAAATGGTATGGGTGTTATGAAAACAACGGCAGGTTCTGCAGATATGACTTTTTCAGGTACAATCGCGATTAAATCTCGTTCTGGAGCTGTAAAAGAGGAAAAATGGGAAACGAAAGTTGGAGTGTTAACTTCAGAGAAAGAGGCCTCAATCGAAACTCCTGAAATGCAAGTTTTCTATGAAGGTATTCCAATTGAATTGAAAGCTTCAGCAACTGGTATGTATAAAAATGTACGTATGAGTGTTCCTTCACCATATACAGCAGCAGCAGGAAGTGCAGGTTCTACTATCACTGTTTCTCTTTCAGGAACTGACTCCAAAGGAAGTTCTGTCGGTTTGGGGTCAAAAAAGTTTACAGTTAAAAAAGCACCAAAACCTGAGTTAACC
>CAMAQX010000223.1 GCA_945860455.1 Lishizhenia tianjinensis | reverse complement strand
GAAATTGTCTCCGCATTGTCCGAACAATTAACTATTGATTATGGATCAGGATGGAGTAAACGACAATTACATCATTGTATTCGTTTTGCTGAGGTTTTTCCTGACTTTGAAATTGTGCACACACTGTGTTCACAATTAAGTTGGTCTCATTTACGACTGATAATTCCAATGCAAGATACACTTAAAAGAGATTTTTACATTGAAATGTGTAAGCTTGAAAAGTGGAGTACACGCAGATTGCAAGAGCGCATTCAATCAATGCTCTTTGAACGAACAGCCATCAGTAAAAAACCTGAACAGACAATCAAAAATGAATTAGCGCTCCTAAATAAAGAACAAAAATTAAGCGCCGATTTGGTTTTCAAAGATCCTTATGTGTTGGATTTTTTAGGATTAAAAGATACCTATTCAGAAAAAGATTTAGAATCTACAATCATAGCTGAATTACAAAGATTTATCTCAGAGTTAGGTAGTGATTTTGCTTTTTTAGCTCGCCAAAAACGAATCACGATTGATACAACAGATTATTACATTGATTTATTGTTTTACCATAGACGATTGAAATGTCTAGTTGCCATTGATTTAAAAATTGGAAATTTTGAAGCTTCATACAAAGGGCAGATGGAGTTGTACTTGCGTTATTTAGAAAAATACGAACAAGTTGAAGGAGAAAATTCACCAATAGGTTTAATACTGTGTTCAGGTAAAAATGAAGAACACGTTGAATTGCTTCAATTAGACAAAAGCAATATTCGAGTAGCTGATTATTTAACTGTATTA
Organism: Lishizhenia tianjinensis; assembly: GCA_945860455.1. Classification (GTDB taxonomy): domain Bacteria; phylum Bacteroidota; class Bacteroidia; order Flavobacteriales_D; family Crocinitomicaceae; genus UBA952. Next base: position 3,386 of record CAMAQX010000223.1, on the reverse strand, counting down.
CCTTCACAAGAAGTTCTAAAACAAAAACTCCATCAAGCGATAGAAATTGCTAGAAAAAGATTTCATTCAGAATAGAAAACCAGCGAACTATGTTGATATTGAGTTCTAAAAGTAAGCACAGATAAAAATGCCATCAAGAACCGAAATCGCTCTAAGTATTACTACCAAACGAGGGGGAAATATAGGAGGAAGAAAAATTGATTATTTCTCCCCATCCTTCTTGGGATGTTTCTCCTTGCGTTTAAAGACCTTTTTTGATTCTTCTGCCCGCTGAACAAATCTTCCATCAAAGAAACCTTGTTCCACCTGTTTTTCACGTTGTTTACCAACGGTCATTTTGTGTAGTTTGTCTTTATCGGATTTCATAGGTTTAAATATAACAAAAAACTCCCAAAATTTTTTATTTGACTTTTCGACTTTGATTTAAAAAGGGGGTCTTGTTTCAGAAAGTAAAATCAAAATATTTTGAAAGGGATTTAATTTGTATTTGCTTTGACAAACTCTTTAATAGGAATATAAATCTATAAAACAGGGGGGTAATTGAGTGGAATGATATCCCAATTTCCCAATAAAATTGAAATCCATAAATCTCTCTAGGTTTTTAAAAAACAAATCAAAATTTTGATTGTTTAAACTTATGAAGCGGCAAATGAAAGGATTATACCAACAAACTAATTCAATAGAATTCAATGGAAAAAGTTTTTTACAAACTAGTAGATAATACCGACTTTGTTTGGAAGGTGAAAAATGTATCAAACGATCCGTATAATGAGATTGCGATTTCTTTTGGACAGTATGTTTGTAATAAGCGCGTGTTCAATCCTGCAATTTTTGAAAGTCTAGCTGATTTTGAACAAGGCGAACATTTGTTGACCTACAAAGAAATTATTCCCGACCGAATCAATGAGGAAAAATGTTATTATGACAATATAATCGGATTATTACATGCGGACGATTACTGGAATGATCTGCATGCATTGCGACATGTGAATTGTTTGAATGAAATAGTTCCTATCGTATTCGATGGTGGCAATGAAAATAGACCTTTTATCACAAACGATGACAGGGAAAGTTACTTGAAATTACTGGCTTGTGATTCTGAAAAAGGTGAGGAAATTTACAATTGCGCTTATCAGTATTTCAAAACCTTGTGGAATTTTGACGCCCATTTTGCCCAAACAAATTTAGATACAATTGAAAAATTTCTTCCGACGCTGGAACTACAAGCTATTTATTTGAAGCATGCAGAAGAGGGGCGCGAAGCAGCTGCATGTATCGTTTTTAGACCTTCGTGGGACCCTGAACATGGATTAGCCATTGTGCTTAACTTAGTGACAATGAAGGTGAAGCTGTACGAAGATGAATGAAAAGGGGAGAGCAAGTTGAAAAAGATAGTCCTTCCAGGAATCTTTGCTCCAAAAGTTTGTGAAGTAAATTAATTGATTAGTTTTTTTATTCTGTCTTTCACCATATTCATTTTTGAAGTTGGTATAAATTGGCTAGATACTAACGGTCGATGCTAGGGTAAGAGTAGACTTGTGTATATATTTTTTTTAAACTGGCTAATCGAAGTTAGGAAAAAGAAAACGAACAATTTACCGAAAAACCATCCATGAGAAATAGCATTTGTTATTAGTCGGCCATTTCTACATGAACTTTTGAATTTCAATTTTTAATGGTGCCAAGTGTTTACTAATTATTACCCAAATCATTGAATTATCTAAACTATCATAAGCATGAACCAATCTATTTCTAAAACTAATAATCTGTTTGTCATTTTCGATTTTGACTTCAGATTCCAACTTTTGAAATTGGTTTAATGCCTCACCAATAATTGCCAACTGACGTTCAACTGCACTTTGAGTTTTTCTATCTTGATCATATAAAGTAAAATCTTTAGCGTCAATAATAAATTCTTCGATTAATTCAATTGCCATTAAAATATCAGAAAGATACTTTGTGCTCTTTTCCGTCATAAATTAATATTTTTGATGAATCTATACTTTTTCTAAGAATAGGATTTCTTATGGAAGAATTAGTAAGTAAGTCGACTTTCCTTTGAAAGAAACTTTCAAATTTGTCCCATAAATCTAATAGATTTTCTCCACGTTTTATTGGATCTTTCGTGTCAAGTTCAACAAGTAAATCAATATCGCTAGATTCTTCATTAAATTTATCATTTGTTGATGAACCAAAAGCATAAAGAGTTTTTACATCGTGACTTTTGCACAAGGATAAAAACTCGTTTGAGTTAACTTTTATGGAATCTTTCAAATTCATTTTGCTAAGATAAGAATTTTTAGTTATCGTTCACCGATGCTTTTTCGGGCTTGCACCTGATGTTTTCAGGCTTGGCGAAGGGATGGACTTTCACCACTCAGCGAAGCCGCAACGATGTAAGAACTTCATACTATGAACTAATTTTCGTTTAACCACATAACTTTCCATGGAATTAGGTTCGTTTGTCTTTAAAATATTAAAGTGTTATACCCTTTTCATTTAATGTCAAAAGATATTGGTCAAATACACGCATTTTAAACCAATTCTCACTAAAAATAGCTCCGTTTTTTCAATGGCAGCTGTTCGCTGTTAGCAGTTGGCCGTATTAGTTAGGTTTAATAAATTTTCAAAACTTTGTGGAAGTGTCGCTTGTAAATTTCTAATATAATCTTGGTCGTTTTGTGTTTTTAATTTTAAGAATTTTAATATCGTCCTAAAATATAACTTACAAAGTCTATTGTGATACATAGTAATTGTTTCAGGATTTTTTTGAGAGATCTCTTGATTCAGAATCATTGCAAACTTAAGGTTATAGAAATTGGTTCTTTCTTCAACCCATTTAGGTTTTTCTTGATGGGATCTTGGTCTATCTAATATTGGTTCAGCCCAAAATTTAAATGCCCATGAAAATGTTTCATTAAATGAGGTAGTGTCTGGAGTGTAATCGCTAGTAATTGAACCAATATAAATAGGTTCAACTTGCGGTTTAAATTGTCTTATTGTCGGATCAATAATGATATCATCGTATCCATTTACTGTAAGCCAAAAGTGGCGTATGCCGTTATAGTCTCCACCTGTCAACGAACAATGCATGTCGTTTATTTTCAAAAACAATAGTAAGGGAAAACATGCACAGAAACAAAGATTTTTTGGGCATTCTTCACCTATTGTCGGTTCTGTGAATCGAGCTACGGTTGCTTTTAGATTTTCTTTTATTTCTTCTGTTATACTTTGCATTTTGTTGAATGATGTTTTCAGCTTACTGCTAACTTGAATATACACGAAACAAACCTTCGCTTAGCCATACAATAATGGAGTGATCTGCGGAACTTTATTTCGTTTTATTCTTTTTGCAATTACAGATGTATTTTAAAATTAATTGCACC
>CAMAQX010000222.1 GCA_945860455.1 Lishizhenia tianjinensis | reverse complement strand
CAAAATTTACAACAAAATCACAGGAAGCCATTCAGCAAGCCCAGCAACTAGCTGAAAACAAGCAAAATCCAACAATCGAAAATGCGCATCTCTTACAAGGCATATTTTTAGTAGATAAGGACGTTGTACCCTATCTATTAGGAAAATTGAATATTAATACGAAAATGATTGAAGTGGCCTTGAGCAAAATTATTCAATCGTTACCAACTGTATCAGCTGGACAACTTTATTTATCACAATCAGCCATTTTAGTTTTAAATAATGCGCTTCAAGAAACTACAAAATGGCAAGATGAATATGTTTCGATAGAAATCATTTTACTAAGCATGCTAGAATCAAACGATATTATTGGAACACTTTTCAAAGACAATAACCTTAAAAAAAAAGATTTAAAACAAGCAATTATGGAACTACGCAAAGGGCAAAAAGTCACATCATCTAATCAGGAAGGGACCTATCAATCACTCGAAAAATTTGCTAAAAATTTGAATGAATTGGCGAAATTAGGGAAACTTGATCCGGTAATTGGACGAGATGATGAAATAAGACGCGTTTTACAAATTCTAACACGAAGGACAAAAAATAATCCTATACTTATTGGTGAACCCGGAGTTGGTAAAACCGCCATTGCAGAAGGATTGGCACATCGAATAATCAGTGGAGATGTTCCCGATAATTTAAAAAATAAAATCGTTTATTCTCTTGATATGAGTTCACTTATCGCTGGCGCAAAGTACAAAGGCGAATTTGAGGAAAGACTCAAATCAGTGATAAAAGAAGTAATTGATGCCGAAGGGGAAATCATTTTGTTTATTGATGAAATTCACACATTAGTTGGTGCAGGTGGCGGCGGTGAAGGCGCCATGGATGCTGCTAACATTCTAAAACCTGCTTTGGCAAGGGGTGAACTCAGAGCAGTTGGTGCAACCACATTAAATGAATATCAAAAGTACTTTGAAAAAGACAAGGCTCTCGTTCGACGATTTCAACCAGTTTTAGTAGACGAACCAAGCGCCGAAGATGCTATTTCTATACTGCGCGGAATTAAAGAAAAATATGAAAATCATCACAAAGTACTAATAAAAGATGCCGCAATTATAGCCGCAGTAGAATTATCACAACGTTATATTGCGGATCGTCATTTGCCTGATAAAGCAATCGATTTAATTGATGAAGCAGCTTCAAAACTCAGAATGGAAATCAACTCAAAACCTGAGGAATTGGATGAATTAGATCGAAAAATTATGCAGCTAGAGATTGAACGTGAGGCACTAAAACGGGAGAACGATCAAAAAAAACTCGTTAACGTTGAAAAAGAACTGGCAAATATTAGTGAAAAACGAGATTCAATCAATGCGAAATGGCAATCAGAAAGAGATGTAGTAGACTCCGTTCAACGAACGAAGGAAGATATTGAAAATTTCAAATTTGAAGCTGATCAAGCGGAGCGATTAGGAGACTATGGTAAAGTTGCAGAAATTCGTTATGGCAGAATTAAGGAAGCCGAATCCTTGCTCGAATCTTTAAAAAATAAATTGGCGGAAATGCAAATTCACTCCAAAATGATCAAGGAAGAAGTTGACGCTGAGGAAATAGCAGAAGTGATTTCGAAATGGACGGGTATTCCTGTTCAAAAAATGATTGAAAGTGAAGTTTCTAAATTGCTCAGACTGGAGGACGAATTAGCGAAAAGAGTCGTGGGACAAGAGGAAGCAATAGAAGCACTTTCTGATGCGGTTAGACGCTCTCGTGCTGGTTTGCAAGATGCAAGAAGGCCTATTGGATCATTTATTTTCTTGGGGACAACGGGAGTTGGAAAAACAGAATTAGCAAAAGCATTAGCTGATTTTCTATTCAATGATGAAAATTCTATGACTCGAATTGACATGAGTGAATACCAAGAAAAACATGCCGTAAGTAGATTATTGGGTGCCCCTCCGGGATATGTTGGTTATGATGAAGGCGGTCAACTTACAGAAGCAGTAAGAAGGCGCCCCTATTCGATCATTTTATTAGATGAAATTGAGAAAGCTCACCCAGATGTTTTCAACGTTCTACTACAAGTGTTAGATGATGGTAGACTAACTGATAATAAAGGTCGAACGGTCAATTTTAAAAATACAATTATAATAATGACTTCCAATATGGGATCATCAATAATTCATGAACGATTTGAGCATGCATTGATGGATGATTTAGAAAAGGTAAGGGAAAAAACAAAATTCGAGGTGATGGAACTACTTCGTCAAACTATTCGTCCTGAATTTTTAAATCGAATAGATGAAATAATCATGTTCATGCCGTTAACAAAGGAGAATGTGCGCCAGATTGTTACGATTCAACTAAACAATTTGAAAGTCCTGTTGAGAACAAAAGATATAAAACTTGTTGTAACTCCAGAAGCTTTTGATTGGATTTCTGAGGCCGGTTACGATCCTTTTTTTGGAGCAAGACCAGTTAAACGTGTCATTCAAAAACAAGTTCTGAGTGAATTATCCAAAGCGTTATTAGCAGGTAGAATAAATACAGATCAAAATGTAATAATGGATATTTTTGATGGTAAAATTGTTTTTAGAAAACCGGTATTAGCAGCTGAAGAAAATTAACTTTTGAATCCACAGTCTATTGCTCTTTAAAAACTTTGTGCAGGAATTTAGAACGTTACGTCTTAAAAAATGCATAGTTACAAACAATTTTGATAAGAATTTAACAAATAATTCTTTCTAAGAACAATTTATTTATCTTTAGCATTAATGTATTTTGAGAGTTAAGAGATGAACAAGGAACAAATAGACAATGCCAATATTGATATACTTTTATTGAGTACTTCTAATCCTAAAAAGGCATTTCAAGAAGCCAAAATTGTTTTAACTCATGCGCACGCTTTACATTATGAAAAAGGAATAGCTGAAGCATTACGAAACCTAGCATTTTCATCCCAATCACTCGGATTTTTCCCAGAAGGATTTGAATTTGCAAAGGACGCAATTGTTATATTCGAAAAATTAGATGATAAAAAAAATCTAGCTCATGTATACAACACCTTAGGTTTTATCTATGACCATTTGAATGAGCAAGAAAATCGATTAATAGCTAATTTAAAAAGCCGGGCCTATTCCTATCAAACGAGTGACTCTGAAGGACTTATTCGTTCGTTAAATAATACAGGAGATAACTACATTCAATTAGCAAATTATGAAGATGCGCTGCATTCATTTGAAGAGTGTTTGACCTTGATTCAGCCCACTAATCATTTCATGTTTGCGGTTGTTTATTGTAATATCGGAGAAGTAAACTTTTTAAAAAAGGAATACCAAAAGGCGATTGAGCATTTTGATAAAAGCTTAGACTATGCGCGGAGAATTAAATCATACGCAATAGAGGCAACTGCTTTGCTGCTCGTGTCAAAAGTACATCTCACTCAAGAGAGAGAACAGCCAGCGATTAAGGCATTAAAAAGTGCCATTAATTTATTTGATAACGCAGAAAAAGAAAAGGGTGATTTAATTTTCTTAACAGATAATGATCAAGAGAATGCGATTTTAAAATCATCTATTAATATTGAAGTTGAGATCTATCAATTATTCGCTGAAATATCAGAAAAAACAGGTGATTTAGTGACCGCACTTTGGGCCATAAAAAAATCTAAACACCTTGAAAAAATTCTCCTCGCAGAAAAGCATTCTAAAGAATTTGAAACAATTCATCTAAGGTATGAAATCACGCAGCTCGAAAAACTGGTTGCAGAACGTACTTCAGAATTGGAGCGTACTTTCAAAGAACTAGAATCGAAAGAAAACAATAACCGACTAATCATTGAAAATGCAATTGATGCTGTTATAATATTTGATGAAAGTGGTAAAATTATTCAACACAATAAAATCACAAAGGAATTCTTTTCTAAAACGGATGAACTTACTAATTATAGATTATCGGATTTATTGATTTTTCAAGATGAAACAGAACTTTCAGTTGTTTTAAAAAGCTTATTCACTATTGAATCTAACGAATTTGAATCACTTAAGTATGAAATGAGTGATTTGCAACGATTAGAATTTTTTAAAGTGGCTTTCATACGTACAAAGAATGAAAATGGACTACAAGGAATTGCATTTATCGGAAATATAAGTGATTGGAAAAAAGCAGAAAAAAAACGGTTAATTGATCTTGAAATTGAAACTCGAATTAACC
>CAMAQX010000221.1 GCA_945860455.1 Lishizhenia tianjinensis | reverse complement strand
AACACAGCTTGTCTACCCTTCTTTAATAGGAATCGGTATGTATTTTGGACCGAAGGCAACCGTAACGAATACGCCCTCAACCAACAAAGGTCCAGCGACAGAAAATGTTAAAGGAAAAGGGAAGTCTCAAGTACCAAAGGATTCGTTTAGCGCTAAAGGTCTTTCTATTGATGAGCTTGTGGGAGAGTATGAAATTATCACTAGCAGTTCAATAATTAATTTTAGTTTGGGTCCAAAAGGTGGAATTACCACAGGAAAAATACAAGGTTTTACGGGATCTGTTAAAATTGATGAGATAACAGGATCTTCTCTTTTTTCCGTTACGTTGCCTGTTAAAAAGTTGACAACGAATAATGAATTGCGTGATGAGTCGTTAATGGAAAAAGCCTATTTCAACGTGGGTAAATATCCATCGATGAAATTTAGGTCTAAAAAATTGATTTCAAAAGATGATTATTATGAACTGGATGGCGAGTTTTCAATGATTGGAGAAACTAATCCATTGAAGGTTCAAGTAAAATATATTGGCTCGGTTGTAAAGGATGGAGTAAAAACACCTCAATTTATTGGAAAAGCATCGATTAACCGAACAACATTTGGAATGAAAGCGGATTCCAAGGAGGGAAATATTGTAGACTTTGATTTTAAAATGGAATTGAAAAAGAAGACTGAAAAAGAAGCTAAAAAACCCGAAGGAAAACCGAAAAAAAAGAGTGGTAGCGCGGAGAACAGAAGAGACCGATCTAGAAGAAACTCAGATTAAATCTGTTAACGGCAATTTGCCAATATGAATGACTTTTTTCAAACACCAATAGAATTTTTAAAAGGCGTTGGTCCTCAACGGGCAGAACTTCTGAAGAAAGAATTGAATATCTATTCATACAAAGATTTATTATATCATTTTCCTTTTCGTTATATCAATCGATCCACGTATTGTTTAATAAAAGATGTTCCATACCTGGAAAACTCAGCACAATTCAAGGGAACAATTACTAGAATTTCAGAGGGAGGAAGGGGTAGAGCGAAAAATCTAACGGCATTAGTAGAGGATGAAACAGGAAAACTTGAATTGATTTGGTTTCAAGGAGCCAGTTGGATAAAAAACACACTGAAAGTGGGCGCAAGCTATCAAATTTTCGGGAAACCTAAAATCTATAATAATCATTGGACAATTGCTCATCCTGAAATTACTCCTTGGAACACAGAAGCATTGAGCAGTGGTTTTCAACCGGTGTATTCAACTACTGAAAAATTAACTGCCAATGGCTTAGGTTCAAAGGGAGTTGAGAAAATCATGCAGTCATTGTTGCAACTTGTTCCAACACAATGCAATGAAATTCTGTCCCTCGAAATTGTGAATCAACTTCATTGTGTCTCTTTGGTGCAAGCATTACTGCATATTCATACTCCAGCAACGGAAAACGAAGTGTCACATGCAAGATATAGACTTAAGTTTGATGAACTTTTTTATTTACAACTTGAAATGCAAATTCGCAAGCAAGTGGCGGCAAAAAAAGAAAGAGGTTTTGTTTTCCCCGAAGTTGGCCATGTGTTTAATGAATTCTATACCAATCACCTGCCTTTTCAACTTACTGGAGCTCAGAAAAAAGTACTCAAAGAAATCAGAAAGGATTTTTTATTGGGGAAACACATGAATCGCTTGTTGCAGGGTGATGTGGGAAGTGGAAAAACCCTTGTAGCTTTGTTAACTGCATTAATCGCTATTGGAAATAATTTTCAAGCTGCACTCATGGCGCCTACTGAGATATTGGCAACCCAACATTATGAAACAATTTGTAACCTAGTTGAAAAACTACCAATCAATGTAAGTTTGCTAACGGGGTCAACGAAAAAAAGCAAACGAAATCAAATTCATGAGGGACTTGAAAATGGAGAAATTCATTTATTAATAGGAACACATGCTCTTTTAGAAAACGTGGTTCAATTTCAGAATTTGGGCGTAGTTGTTATTGATGAGCAACATCGTTTTGGAGTTGCGCAACGAGCAAAAATGTGGAGAAAAAACACTCAGCCACCGCACGTATTAATAATGACAGCAACCCCTATTCCCCGTACATTGGCCATGACCTTCTATGGTGATTTAGATGTTTCCGTAATTGATGAACTTCCTCCTGGTCGCAAACCTATTTCTACTACACATCGTTTTGAAAGTCATCGGTTGCGTTTGTTCGAATTTATGCGTGAACAAATTAAGTTGGGCAGGCAAATATATGTTGTTTATCCGTTGATTAAAGAGTCTGAGAAATTGGATTTTGCTAATTTAATAGATGGATATGAGGCAATTACTCGTTCATTTCCTCTTCCTCAATATCGGGTGAGTATTGTACACGGACAAATGAAACCAGAGGAGAAAGACTTTGAAATGCAACGTTTCATCAAAGGAGAAACTCAAATCATGGTGGCAACAACCGTAATTGAAGTGGGTGTAAACGTGCCTAATGCGTCCGTAATGATTATTGAAAGCGCAGAGCGTTTTGGGCTTTCTCAATTGCATCAGTTGCGGGGTAGAGTAGGGCGTGGTGCAGAAAAGTCCTATTGTGTTTTACTTACTGGGAATAAACTCTCCAAGGAAGCAAAATTACGTATGGAGACAATGGAAAGAACAAACGACGGATTTGAAATAGCTGAGGTAGATTTAAAATTACGTGGACCCGGCGATTTAATGGGGACACAACAAAGCGGTGTATTGGATCTTAAAATTGCAGATATTAGTAAGGATAGTCAATTGGTGGTTTTGGCCAGAGATATTGCTATAAAATTAGTAGAGTCTGATCCGACTTTATGCAATCCATCCAATGTACCAATCAGAAATGAAATTTCAAAAATTGTAAAGTCAAAACCCAATTGGGGAAAAATCGCTTAAAACTCCGATTCGTCTAACGTGAAATCATCAATAGATGTATCGAAAGAGCCATCATCGTCTGACTCACTGTCTATTAAATCTTCCGGTGAGTAGTCCCCGTCTCGCGTTACTGGACGTAGTATGTTTGTTTTAGAAACATTTAGTCGAATTTCTGTTCGTATTTCGCCGTCTTCCTGTTGATATGCTTTTGCAAAGGGTGATCCTAATAGTTCCACCATAGTACCTCTTTTTAGAAAATCAACAATCCGGATATTACTTCCCTCTCTCTTCCAGATGGTACAGTTAACCCAAGTCGTTTTTGTTTTCGTCTCCCCTGTTCGTTTATCTTTCCAGTTTTTATTGTGAGCAACAGGAAAATTAATTGCTAAAACATTTCTTTCCATCGTTTTCACGATAGCGTCTTTACCGATGTTTCCAATCAATCTGGTTTCAAAAACAGTTGCCATGTCTCTGGTTTATTTATAGTTAGTTGTATTCAAAATCTAAGCTAAGTTAAATAAAATAATGACTTTTGTTTCTAAAATGTTAAAAAATAATAATTTACATTAAAATTTTTTGTCAGATCGTCATTCAGGAATGAATAATATTATTTTAAAGTGATTTTGTTCTACCACCATCAACTGGTAAATTAATACCATTAATATATGAGGCATCAGGAGAAGCTAAAAATGCAATTGCCGCAGCAATTTCTTCTGGTTGCGCAATGCGTTTCATGGGAGATTCTGAAGCCATTTCCTCAAATATATCAGACACGGGTTCTCCCGTTTTTTCTGATTTTGCCTCTGCAATTCCTTGTAAACGAATCGTATTCGTAGGGCCTGGTAATACATTGTTGACGGTTATACCATATTGTCCAAGTTCGGTTGCAAGTGTTTTACTCCAACTAGCAACTGCCCCTCGAATGGTGTTTGACACCCCAAGGTTAGGCAGTGGTTGCTTTACGGAGGTTGAAATAACATTTATGATTCTTCCATAACCTGATTCAATCATTCCTGGATAAATAGCTTGAACAAGAATGTGATTACAGATTAAATGTTGATTAAACGTATTGATAAACTCTTCTGTATTTGCATCTTTAATAGGACCTCCTTTTGGCCCTCCCGTATTATTAACCAAAATATTTATTGAAATTCCTTGGGAAAGAAAATCGGTAATTACTTTTTTTAAACCGCTTGGATTCGAAAAATCCGCTACAATATAGTGGTGATTCTGATTGTTTTCTGTTGATAATTCCAATAATATATCTTTCAGTTTTTGTTCATTTCTTGCGAGTAAAATGATTGTTGCTCCCATCTCTGCAAGTTTTAAAGC
>CAMAQX010000220.1 GCA_945860455.1 Lishizhenia tianjinensis | reverse complement strand
CTTATCCTCCTCCGTTTTATTCACGTTTACCTCCGAACTTGATTTTTTAATAGACATGCTGGTAAATGGAATTAGACCCCGCTATTCATTCGAGAGTTTCCCAAACAATTCAAGACATTACATTCTTCCAATGAAGTGCTTTTGTGATATACCATTGAGCAAAACAAAAGTGCATCTTGACTGGTATGGAAATTATGGCCTTGGGGTCCGACAAGAAACTCTTAAAAAAAGAGGAGTTACTCCAGTGTTATATGTTCACGAAACATCGGTGAAAGAGATCATCAAACCGTTGCTGAAAAATCTTAACTCAGAAAAAATTATCGCATACACTAAGAAATATTTCGGTTCAACCTACAGACCAATAGAAGGCAATAAATACAAAAGAACTACCAGAAAATTTTATGATGAACGAGAGTGGAGATATATTCCATCTGATGCAAAAATTGAATGGCTTCCAAGCAATACCAAAATAGAACATGGATTATTACGTACTCAGCAGCAAAATACAGAAAAACCGTATATAGGAAAGCCAATAGAACTGGAATTTCAAGACATCGAATATATCATCATTAAAGATTTAAAAGATGTCGCTAACCTAAGAAAAGCGTTGAGAAAGAAATTTCCAGATGAAGTAAATTTTGAACTTCTGATGACTAAAGTACTAACAGCAAAACAAATTAAAAAGGATTTCTAATGTCCCACCTCGAACCCACCTACCTCCGATACATCTACGATGGCCTTCTCAAAGGAAGCATCCATCCTGAAAATGCAGCGGACTTACCTGATGGCTTGATTGGCATGTACGATGAAGCTTTCGATGAACGCACTTCTGTTGTGGAACGCCAAAAACTGCTGCAGCGCTTTGCCATTTGGGCTTTATTAAAGAAAGAAGTAAGTGCAGCATTTGTTGCTGAAGTATTGGGCGAAACCGAAGATGAAATACAAGATTTTATTTCAAAGTACAGCGCCTGGTTCAATAGCCCAGAAAGCGGTAAATACCAATTATATCATGAGCGCTTGAAAGTGTATTTGTTGCAGAAGTTGAGTGAGGGGGAAGTTGCTGAATTAAATTCTAAAATTGTTGAATTGCTTCTGCAAAAAATAAATGATGAGTACCAAAGCGAATCAGTGCTTTATTGCTTTGAACATCTATCATTTCACTTATTCTTAAATGGATATCTAACGGGGGAAAGTGCCCTTTTAGCTCAATTTTGTCTTGATGATAATTTTAAAAAACGACAATTTGAACTATCTGGTTATTATGAATGGGAAGAAAAAATGATGGCGCTTGGTGTTGAATACTTCTCCCTAAAGCAAGATCCTCTTTGCCATCAGGTAGTATTTGAGAAAACAAAAATTCAATTTAAAACGAAGGATGTTAATCTTATAATTTCTTTGCTTAATCAGGATAAATTTGAATTAGTATTTTCCTTATTCAAATCATTTAATGAAAAAGAACTTGAAGAAAGAATAGCAACTGCATATTTGTATCATTTAACCTTTTTTCAAATTTTTGAAATACAAAACAAAAATTTTCAATACAAAAAAGAAATTGCTAGTCAACTCCTAGAAACCTTTGAAGAATATTTCAATTGGGATAAAGGTTACTATTTGGCACAGTTTATTGATGTAAATATATCATTTCGGCTACACTGCTATTTTGTCCAATTTGGTTTAGATTTTAAAAAAATTGCCATTCTTTCATCAGATCAGAAGACTGAATATTATGGTTTAGATATAAGATACGAAGATTTAAAGTTTATAAATTCAAGGCATAAGGAAGAAGCAATTACCATTTTACAACTTTTTAAAATATTTGATTACGGTATTAGTTATGTTGATAAATCGAAAATTGTGGATTTAGTTGATGAGTTAACTAAAGCTCCTATTAACAATAAACAGCATGCTTTTAGAAGTCATCTGCAGAAAAATCTTAAGAAAAAGCTTGAAAGTATTGGTAAAACAAAATTGCTAAAACAAAACGATTTGATCGAAATTGTTAAAAATGAAGTTCATTCGTTCAATGATTTGATTTTGAGTATAAAATTTATTTTAGGAATTAATGAATTAACACACCATTTGAAAAGAGAGGCAAGTTGGCTTTTCCAAAAGACTTTGTTAGAACAAGCTAATGGTAAATTGGAGTTTTCAGGTTACTATCATAGAAATGATTTAAAAATAATTAAATCAGATAATAAAATAAGCTCAGATCAAAATCAAATTTTGGATTTATTGACTGCTGAGTCGTTCGGTTCAATGGACCCAAAATCTAGATTCGACACGTTGAATAAGGTTGTTTTTAGCGAAGAATTAGAGGTTGAAATACTCCTAGCTTTTATAGATTTATCACTCTTTTTTGATGGTAATGAGAACAATGATATTTTAGATTTTTTTTCATCGTTATTTGTTGAATTTATTTTGGATACAGATGAAGAAAAGATAATGCTATCTACGTCAAAATTGTTTGACTCATTAGCAAATATGGAACACCATTCTGAGGAGTTTGAAGATAAAATATTTGATATAACAATCAATTTTTTTAAGAGTAATGATTTCAATGGATATTCTAGAAGTACATTGGTGAATTATCAAGAGAGTATGCTTACCCTTTATTTCGATTTCAATTTCTATAAATATTCTTTCAAACAAGGTATTGCTTTAATTAATTTGTTCAATCAGTATCAAATTGATTTTCACGAAGAAGAAATCGTTGAAAGAATTTTAGAAGATTTGAATTATTTAATCGAAGAGAATGATTACAATGAAATGTGGGTTATTGAAAACTCAAAAATTGACCAAATTTATTCAAAATCTTATTTCTCGGATTTTTACGATTGTGTAAAAAGAATCCAAATAGAACAAGTTAGAATAAGTATTAGTGAATGCATTTTTACTGACATAATCAGCACAAAGGGCTTGAATCATGCCACTCTTGAATTTTTCAAATCAAACAGGGACGATTTTCCAGGCATGTATTTATGGGCAAAAAAGGCTTTGAGTAATATGCTCAGTATTACTGTCCAAGAGAAGTCTTATCTTCCGATTATTGAGAGCAACGAATTCTTATTGGAGAGGTTGTTGTTAAATATTGTTGCCACAAGAGAAAATTTAAAAAATGATCTAAATATTCAAATTTTGAAATACTATGGATTGGAATGGGTAATTGAACTTGATAATGAATATGAGAAATTAATATCGACTAACTAACCATGCTCTACCTCGAACCCACATACCTCCGCTACATCTACGATGGCCTTATAAAAGGAAGCATCCATCCTGAAAATGCAGCGGAATTACCGGAAGGACTAATCGGCTTGTATGAAGAAGCTTTTGATGAGCGAACTTCTGTTATTGAACGCCAAAAACTGCTGCAGTTCTTTTCTATTTGGGCTTTATTGAAGAAAGAAGTAAGTTCCGCATTTGTTTCAGAAGTATTGGGCGAAAACGAAGATGATATTCAACAATTCATCTCCACCTACAGCGCCTGGTTCAATAGCCCCGAAAGCGGCAAGTACCAGTTATATCATGAACGATTGAAGGTATATTTGTTGCAGAAGATGAGTGAGAAAGAAATTTATGAACTGCATGAGAAACTAATATTACGATTAGAGAAAGCAATTGAAGATCAAAAAGCCGATGAGTTTGAGTTGTATGGCTTAGAGTTTTTGGGATATCATTACTCAATTCAAAGTAAATCAACCAATGACATAAAATATGCGAAAGACTTATTCCATTACTTTTATAAATTTCAATCATCAAAAGCTACACTAACAAGACAGAAACAACTTTCCTATTCTTATAAATGGTCAAAAAACAATCTATATCTGTTGAGCGAACTTGCAATCATCTTCGAATCGAATATAACATTTAATATTTCTGATTTGGCTTGTGAAATTCTCAATGAGGAAAATTACATTATTGATAAACTAGAAATACTCCTTGGGCAAGGAGATCATTACCACTCGATTCAATTAATTTCGGAATTACAAGAAAATGAAATAGAGTCCATTGAATTAAAGTTATACTACATTCTATTTTTTGTTATGGCTTGTAATGAGCCTGTTAGTATAATGAATAGTATTCCTTTGTTAGAAGATTTATTGTCGAAGCATGCTGGAGAGTTGTTTTATCTTGAAAATCTAATTCCTTCAAGTCTAATTCTATCGATATGTATAAAATTAAATAATATAGGAATTTCCTCAGATTTTATTATCAAAAGCTGCGAAAATTGGTCCGAAGATAATTGC
>CAMAQX010000219.1 GCA_945860455.1 Lishizhenia tianjinensis | reverse complement strand
GCTGCTTGGTCAACTATTATGATTCTTTTTTCTATCTACATGATGCTTGTATTTCGAAAATCCCCTAACAATCAAAATAGAATTATTTATGCCATACATTTACTACTAAATATCGGGTGGAATCCCCTATTTTTTCAGTATCATCTTGTATTTCCAGGATTGATGGTTTTAACAGCCTTGTTTTCTGTATTGTTAATGACGCACCATAAAAATTTCAAATGGCGAAATTGGAACATCCTGATAATCTCTCCTTATTTAATTTGGCTGTGCATTGCATTTTCCTTAAATCTATATACTTTATTGTACAACTAATCGATCCTTCCAACGCGGGGTTTTAATCAAGGAATAAATAAGTAAGAATAGGTTAATAAAAGGCAAAATAAAAACAAACACGGGTACTATGAACCAAATTTTCACGCGCTGATTGGACGAATAATGAGGCCATAAACAAATTGAATCTATTGTTAATTTTACAATTAGAAAAACCATTAGCTCTATCAAACTGAAATGTTGAATTGCGAAGGTCAATGCAATCCAAAACCCAATAGATAAGAGGAATTGTATGATTAGCAATCGATTTGTTAATGCATCTGCCACATGTCTTGATTTACCAATCCAACGCGTTCGTTGTGCAATATATTCTTGAATGGATTGTGCCCCCGTTGTTTGAACTGCCACATGTTGATCCAATTGAATTTGTATCGATTTTCCCGCTAATTGAAACAATTGAAGTAAATAAATATCATCACCGCTCGATTTTTCAAAGTAATTTGAATTTTTTGTTTCTGCCAGAAAAGAGTCCCGACGAAACAATAAATTTGCGCCACTGCACAATACCGGTCTTATCCAACCTGACGATGATTCATTCACACTATTTGCTAACTCAACATCTTGATGAAAAAATTCCGAAATAAAATTACTTGTTTTTATCCGTACCGGTAAGATCTGTAAATCTACTTGCTGAAGTTTTGAAATGTGATCAAAGTAAACAGAATCAAACCAAACGTCAGCGTCCAAGGTTAATACAAATTCGGTTTGAGCGTGTTGAACACCAAATGAAATCGCTTGTTTTTTCCCTTGCTTAGAATCATCCAAATTCAGTATTTCAAAACATTCAGTTTTAAATTTTTCGATAATTCGTTTTTCAGTCTCATCTGTGGAGTGATCGTTAACAAAAATATATTTTGCCGGTTGCACATTGGAATTCTCAATGGATTGTAGCAGTGGGAGAATTCGTTTTATTTCATTTCGAAATGGAATTACAACTGTGAGTTGTGATAAACTAATAATCGGTCCTTGAACACTTTTATTTCGTTTTAATTTCATATGACCCAAAAATATCCATCCAACCATAA
The DNA here is from genome assembly GCA_945860455.1 of Lishizhenia tianjinensis. Taxonomy (GTDB): domain Bacteria; phylum Bacteroidota; class Bacteroidia; order Flavobacteriales_D; family Crocinitomicaceae; genus UBA952. Next base: position 2,894 of record CAMAQX010000219.1, on the reverse strand, counting down.
AACCTGCTTGGGATAGAATAAAAATTGAGATAAAAAAGAGATAAAAAGTCATTTTTTATTCATTGTTAGAATCCATGCAAGAATCGTTGGAATTAATCCATTAAATAACCAAATTGAAAAAGTAGCTAGTAGAACTGGTGCTGTAGCATAATTACCCATTTGAAAAATAGCCACTGTTACCGTTTCTCTCACAAATAATTTACCTAAAAATAAGGATGGAGTTACCGTTACAGAAAGATAACTTAACCAAATCCAATACATAAGATCAGATGATAGGGGAATCCCAAACACATATAAAAAAAGTGCGAATTGCACTGTGAAAACAATCATCCGAATGATACTTAGTAGACCGATTTGAAGTAAATAATAAACAATTTTTCTCGGTTTTATGCCACCCAAAAACAACTCGGGAAATCTTTTCCGCACAGCACCTCGCACCCCAGGTATCATCCATATAACTAGAACAACTCCAAAAATCCCACACAAAAAACTGAGTGTCGCCAGCGACCCCTTTCCCAAAACAAGAATAGCAACCATCCCAAACAATACAGTAACTAAAAACTGAACTGCATTGGTGACTTGCGTCCAACCAGCTAATGACAATCGAACGGCTGAATCAAAAAATAAAATTCGTCCAATAAAATTAGTAGGGATTCCTGGAATAATGAACTCTGAAACCATACCTGCGGCAAAGGATTGGATTGAATGCGTTTTTGGTAAATTTAAAAAAGTCAATTGCTCGCGCCACTTCTGAAATTCTAAATACCAATTCAACGGAACTAACACTAAAATTGGGATCAACCATAACCAATGAGCTACTTGAACATATTGATAGGGGATTTTCAGTACTTGGTAGATAACCAAAATACCAAATAGCACAAACAAAAAAGAATGTAATAGTATTTTTAACCGAGAAGAAATGATTACGTCCAATTCTTTTTTTCAACAAAAATACACTTTCAAGGCACATAAAAATCGATCACATCTGCTAATTTTTATTTACTGATTAAAGATCAAATTGTATTGACTAACTGTGAATCAACTTCAAAAAAAAATCCGATATTTGTTGAAAATTAATTTATCATGTTTTTGAGATCTTTATTTCTTGTTGTTTTACTACAATTTTCAAGCGTAAAAGCACAAACACTAGTTTTTGCTCAATTAACAGGTTCTCCAACCATGAATACCACGGGATGGAATTTAGCCGGCGCTGCCTATACCGGTGATACTGGTGGTGATGCAAATGCGGATAATGATGAATTAATTTTAACGGATAATACAAACGCCTCTAGTGGAGCTATTTTTTTTAATCAACCATTAGATTTGGCAACATGCTATGAATGGAATGTTCAATTTGATTTTCGAATGGCCGATGGTAGTAACGCAGATGGTATTGCTTTTTGCTTCTTGGACGTCCCTCCAACTGGCTATGTTAGCGGAGGTGGCGTTGGTATCCCATCAACGGCGAATGGAGTGAAGGTTATATTTGATTCATATGACAATGGATGTGGCATGAATCCAGAAATTCAAATCATGAACGGATTAGGTTATAGTGAATGCGACCCAAATGTTATTCGAATCACAAATACAAGTGGCGGAAATTTGGACTTTATTACAGATGCCAACTACAAAACCGCTGTCATTAATTACAGTTTTGGCAGCTTAACAGTTACCGTAAATGGTCAACAATATTTAACCGGAAATTATAATTTGAATTTTATTGGATACCTTGGATTCACAGCGAGTACTGGTGGTTCTACGGACAGGCATTCTATTCGAAATGTGATAGTTTCAGCCGATGTAGCAACCTCTGATGCAGGAATTGATGTATCAACGTGTACAGGAGATGCTGTGCAAATTGGTGCGCTCAACAATCCAAACTATTTATATGACTGGGGATCAACGGGCGGACTTAGTTCACCTACTATTTCAAATCCATCAGTTACATTAACGAACAACGGAACTACGGCCATTACGGAAACTTATACCGTTACTACAACCCTAGCCTCTAATCCGAATTCGTGTCCAACTCAAGATAGTGTGGTGGTTACAATACTTCCAAACACCTCTAGTACGATTAACGCAACCGTCTGCAATGGATCTAGTTACACCGTTGGTGGTCAGTCATTTTCAACCGCAGGTATACATCAGGCGGTAGTTAGTGGCATCAACGGCTGTGATTCTACAATTACGCTCAATCTTTCTCTCACACCAACAATTCAAACTAATTTAAGCAATACTATTTGTCAAGGATCCACGCTGACCTTTGGAAATCAAACTTTGACCAGCGCCGGAAATTATGTTCAAAACTTGCTAACATCCACAGGTTGTGATTCAATCGTAAATCTAACTCTTTCCGTTAATCCGATATTAAGCTCCACTCAAAATCAATCTATTTGTGATGGAGAAACCTTTGCATTTGGAAATCAAACATTATCAAGTGCTGGAAATTATACGCAAACCCTGCAAACATCGGCCGGCTGTGATTCGATTGTCAATCTAACACTTTCTGTTAACCCGATTCTTAGTTCTTCTGAAATTCAAACCATATGTGATGGAGAAACCTATACGTTTTATGGTCAAGTACTTACAACTGCCGGTTCGTACAATCAAACAATACAATCAACAACGGGTTGTGATTCTATTGTAACTCTTGACTTAGTTGTAAATCCAATTCCTAGTCCGCCAAATATTGTTTCTAACAGTCCTTTGGAATGTCCTGGAGACGCGCTTATTATGGTTGCCGAACCAATAGTAGGAGCAACTTACACTTGGAATGGTCCAGGAAATTTCTCGTCAAATGACAATGAATTATCACTTATAATTGATAATCAAAATACAGGGATCTATACGGTTTATATCTATTTAAACGGGTGCCAATCTCCCAATGCAAT
>CAMAQX010000218.1 GCA_945860455.1 Lishizhenia tianjinensis | reverse complement strand
CAAAGTTAATTGTTTTTACTTGAACGTCAAAATAGTATTAGAACTAGCAAGCAAATAGGTCTCAAATCTAATAGAAATTCAAATAAGCTTTTGCAAAATAGACTTATGAATGAAATCTATTCCAAAACATACCTTTCCTTGCTTTGTTAGTATATTATATTACCTAACATGCTCAAAAAGTACAAATCAATCAAACTAATCCTAGGCGATCAACTGAACGAGCAGCATCCGTGGTTTGATAGTGTTGATTCAAATAACTTGTTCGTAATGATGGAAGTGCGCAGTGAAACAGACTACGTAAAATATCATATTCAAAAAGTAGTGGCCATTTTTGATTCCATGAGAAATTTCGCGAATCAATTGATTGAAAATGGACATCAAGTGCATTATTTCAGAATAAACGACTTAGATAATCAACAATCGTTTACGGAAAATTTGAACGCACTTGCAAAACAATTTAGTGTTCAAGAAATTCATTATCAACTTCCCGATGAATATCGAGTGGATCAGGAATTGAGTGCGTTATCAACTACGATTGGTTTACCTGTTTTCACTAGTGATTCTTATCATTTCTTGACATCACGAGATGAACTAAAAGACCTTTTTGAAGGCAAGAAAACGTATTTGATGGAGACCTTTTACCGTAAAATGCGTGTAAAACATCAAATTTTAGTAGATTTTGCGAATCAACCGATTGGAGGTAAATGGAATTATGATCAAGAAAACAGGAAGAAAGTTCCCAAAAATCATAAAATTCTAACGACTGAACTCAAAGCGAAAGATTGTAAGGAAGTATATGAGGACACTTTAAACGCAGGAATACAAACAATAGGAACCATTAACCCAAATCAATTTCATTGGACAACTTCACGTTCTGAAGCATTGGATTTGTTGGAAGAATTTGTGGAAATGGCACTACCGTATTTTGGGACCTTACAAGATGCAATGACTGAAAAGCATTGGTATTTGTATCATTCACGTTTATCTTTTGCCTTGAATGTTAAGCTGCTTCATCCTTTAGAGGTAATTCATCGCGCTGAAAAGGCTTATTCGGATTTCCCTAATCGGTATGAATTGAACCAAATAGAAGGGTTCATTCGACAGATTCTCGGTTGGCGTGAATACATGCGTGGAATTTATTGGGCAAAAATGCCGGATTATGCAACATTGAATTTTTTTAATCACCAAAATCCACTGCCAAATTGGTTCTGGACAGGTGAAACGAAGATGAATTGCTTGAAACATGCAATCAAACAATCACTTGAACAAGCTTATGCCCACCACATTCAACGATTGATGATTACAGGGAATTTTGCATTACTTGCTGGTATTCATCCCGATGAGGTTGATCAATGGTATCTTGGGATTTACATCGATGCGTTTGAATGGGTAGAGATTACCAATACACGAGGAATGAGTCAATTTGCTGATGGTGGAATCGTTGGTTCCAAACCCTATGTAAGTTCGGCCAGTTACATCGATAAAATGAGTGATTACTGCCAAAATTGCCATTATAAAAAAGACTTGAAAATTGGTGAAGGAGCTTGTCCGTTTAATTCGTTGTATTGGAATTTCTATGACGCCCACCAAGAAAAATTGAAATCTAATCCAAGACTAGGAATGATGCTGAATGTTTGGAAAAAAATGGCCCCCCAACAAAAAAGTGAAATTTTACAACAAGCTTCAACTTACTTGGAAAATATTGAAATGCTATGACGAAAATTGGAATTGTAATATTTACTTCAGATTTAAGACTTCACGATAATGCAACTTTACAAACTGCTATTAAAGAAAATGATTTGGTGATTCCTCTTTTCTGTTGGGATATAGAACACATGAATCAGGGACAGTTGGGATCTCCTCGACTCGGAACCATTCGAAAAGGATTTTTACATAAAGTACTTCAAGACTTACACAGTCAATTAAAACAAATTGGAGGTTATTTATTGGTAAAAAAAGGAAACCCGATTGATGTAATAACTGAGATTATTGGTGAGTTTTCCATTCATAAAGTGTATACTAAAAAACAGGTAGGAATTGAAGAAAAAAGACAAAATGATAACATAAAAAAATTATTACTCACAAAAGGAGTCGATTTTGAAGAATACAGCACAAGCACCGTTTTTCATCCTTCTGATATGCCCTTTTCGATTTCATCCATACCCGAGGTATTCACTAAGTTTCGAAAAATTGTGGAGAAGGAAGTCGAAGTGCGCGAACTAATTCCAACTCCTACGAAAATTAACTGTCCGGTATTACCAAAAAAATGGATTGAATCGATTGAAGCAGAAAATGTTCTTTCTGACGGTAAAAGTCATTCCTTGCCTGAAATGGGGGGTGAGACAAGCGCTTTACATCATCTTAATTGGTATCTTTTTGAGAAACAATCCATTCTTCATTATAAAGAAACGCGAAACGAACTTTTGGGACTAGAATTTTCATCCAAACTATCACCTTGGTTGGCCTTAGGTTGTTTATCGCCTAAATTCATTTACCATGAAGTAAAGCGTTTTGAAAACGAGTTCAAAGCAAATGATTCAACCTATTGGCTCATTTTTGAATTGCTTTGGCGTGATTTTTTTCGGTTTTCATTTAAAAAGCATCCAATTGAATATTATCAATTACATGGAATTCTAGGGCGTTCGGAGCGAAAAGAAAATCGAGATTTTGAAATTATAGAATCTTGGATTGAAGGAAAAACAGAAAATAATTTTGTGAATGCCGCCATGATTGAGTTAAAATCTACAGGTTGGATGTCGAATCGCATGCGACAAATCGTGGCGAGTTATTTTATTTACGATTTAGACCAAGATTGGCGAGTGGGTGCGGCTTACTTTGAGTCACAGTTAATAGATTATGATGTTTCATCTAATTGGGGGAACTGGTCGTACATTGCCGGAGTTGGAAACGATCCTAGGGCAGGAAGACAATTTAATTTGGAAAAGCAAGAAGAACAATACGACAAGGAAAAACGTTATCAAAACACATGGAACATAAACTAATTTGTTATTACAGCGATTTGCCTTCTCCTTTGGCTTATGTGGAAGAGAAAAAGCCAGAAGCGAAAATGCTTTCGGCGAGTGACATTGATCGAATCATTGAAATGGCCTGGGAAGACCGTACTTCTTTTGATGCCATAAAACATCAGTTTGGATTGAATGAACAAGCTGTTCGAAATTTGATGAAAAAAGAACTGAAATTTAGTAGCTATCGTTTGTGGCGCGAGCGCGTTGAATGTTCAAATACGAAACATAGTAAATCGCGAGTTGCTGATATCAATCGATTTAAATGTTCTCGTCAGCGCTCTATTTCAAATAATAAAATAGGTAAGCGATGATTCAATTAGATAGAGATAAATTTAAATCATTAGGAAAGATTCCAAGACTTAATTTGATTAATTCATGCATGGGATTCAAATCGGCAAATTTAATTGGAACTACATCGAAAAATGGAGGTCATAACCTAGCTATTTTCTCTAGTGTTACGCATTTAGGAAGTGATCCTGCTTTACTTGGCTTTATTCTAAGACCAGCAACTGTTCCGCGACATACTTACGTGAACATCAAAGAAAATTCTTATTTTTCGGTTAATGCGATTACTCACTCCTTGATAAAAAAGGCTCATCAAACTTCAGCGAATTATCCAGAGGAAATAAATGAATTTGAAGTGACCGGAATTGAGGAAGAAATGAAAGAAGGAATTTCTGTTCCGTTTGTAAAAGAGAGCCCGGTTCAGATTCTTTGTAAATATGTCAACGAATATGAAATAAAGGAAAATGGAACAATTCAAATTATTGCTTCAATTGAAAAAATATATGTTGATGAATCACTGTTGCAAGACGATGGATTTATTCAATTAGACTTAGGGAAAGTAGTTTCAATTAATGGATTAGATGGTTATGCAAAAACTGAGTTGGTGAGTCGTCTTCCGTATGCTCGGCAGTAGTTTATCGTAATCGGAAATTGTATAGTTGAAATCTGAAACGAGATAAAGATGAAAATTGAAATTTGGAGCTCAGCTAGATCAAGTATTGCTAACTGAAATGATTAAATTAGGTATTCCCGCTAAAACTTCTACGGATGGAACGTGTTCAATAGATGGCTGTGATTAGTTGACGTACCATTTTTTTCTCAACCAAAAAGCCAGTCGAACCATCAAAATTAATGCGGGCACCTCTACTAATGGACCTATTACACCCACAAAAGCTTGTCCACTGTTGACACCAAAAACTCCAATGGATACGGCTATTGCTAATTCGAAATTATTTCCTG
>CAMAQX010000217.1 GCA_945860455.1 Lishizhenia tianjinensis | reverse complement strand
GACAAGGTTTTTATGTCCGCGGTGGTGGACCAGACCAAAATCTTGTTTTAGTGGACGAGGCGGTCGTGTATAACGCAGCACATTTATTTGGTTTTTTCTCTGTTTTTAATGCAGATGCTGTGAAAGGTGTGAACTTGATAAAAGGAGGTATGCCAGCGAATTACGGAGGAAGAATGTCCTCAGTTCTTGAAGTAAATATGAATGAAGGAAATAATAAGGAATTCAAAGTAAAAGGTGGAATAGGAGCTATTTCATCTAGAATTACTGTTGAAGGACCATTAAAGAAAGATAAAGGTTCATTTATTGTTTCCGGAAGACGCACCTATATCGATGTCATTATGAAAGCTGCGATTCCTGACACTTCACCATTTGCTGGAACGAGTTATTTCTTTTATGATTTTAATATAAAATTGAATTATAAAATCACAAAAAAAGACCGCATATTTTTAAGTGGTTATTATGGGAAAGATGTGTTTTCTTTTGGAAATAATGATGATAATTTCAACGTGAAAATGCCTTGGGGTAATGGTATTGCGGCATTACGATGGAATCATTTGTTCAATCCTAAATTATTTATGAATGTAACGACTACATTCACTGATTATATGTTTCAATTTGGATCAAGCCAAGACCAATTTCGTTTTTCTCTGAATTCTGGAGTTCGCGATCTAGGTGCCAAGGTTGATTTTTCATATTATCCAAATACAAAACACAAGATTAAATGGGGGGCAGATTATATCTTTCATACTTTCACACCAACTAGCGTTTCAGCCGAATCAGATAGTATTGTATTTGATACAGGACTGGCACAAAAATTATATTCTCATGAATCTGCATTTTATATTACCGATGAATTTGATTTAAATGATGCATGGAAATTTAATGTGGGTTTGAGGTATAGTATGTATCAGCAGGTTGGACCTTTCACTAGGTATATAAAAGGTGATATTGGAACACCTGATACCTCCATACAATATGGCAAAGGAGATTTAATTAAATTTTATGGCGGTTTTGAGCCGCGATTCTCTTTCCGTTGGATGCTACCTGATAAAAGCTCAATTAAAGGAGGTTACTCCTTCAATTACCAATATGTACATTTAACTTCACTTAGTGCTGTTTCATTGCCAACAGATATCTGGTATCCAACTACAGACAAGGCGAAGCCTCAAAGCGGATGGCAAAGTTCCATTGGGTATTTTAAAAATTTCGATGATGATAAATGGGAAACTTCAATCGAAGCATATTACAAAGGGATGAATAATCTTATAGAGTACAAGGAAGGTGCTCTTCCTGGCGATAATGTGAATGATAATACAGACAATCTTTTGGTTTTTGGAAAAGGATGGTCATATGGAGTTGAATTCTTTGTGAAACGAACTTTTGGTAAACTGACTGGTTGGGTAGGATACACTTGGTCAAAAACAGAACGAAAATTTGCTGATTTAAATGAAGGAAATCCATATCCTGCAAAATATGACCGTAGACATGATCTCAGTGTTGTTGCAACCTATAAATTAAATGAACGATGGACATTTAGCGCTGCATTTATTTATGCCACTGGAAATACCTTAACCCTTCCTACATCTTGGTATGTTCAAGAACAAAATTTATTATTCAATTATGGCGCGAGAAATTCAACGCGTATGGCTCCTTATCATCGTCTAGATATCTCCGCAACGTGGTATGATAAAGCGACTAAAACCAAAACAGATGAGGTTACTGGAGCAAAAATTGAAGTAAAAAAACGATTCAGGCACAATTGGTCTTTTTCGGTTTATAACGTTTATAATCGAGCAAATCCATTCTTTTTATTTGTTGACAATGATGGGGATTTTTTATCGGGTGATTTTAAACTTACGGTAAAGCAAGTTACATTATTTCCTGTTATTCCTAGTGTCACTTGGAATTTTGCATTTTAATTTAGTTGCTATGAAATTAATTTTAATTACTTCTTTTTTTTCTTTATTTGCCTTAATTTCTTGTACAAAAGAAGTTAAAATTGATATACCCGGGTATAAAAAGCAATTAGTTGTGGACGGCAATATTGAAACTGGATCACCTGCGTTTGTTTTACTTTCATCAACGAATGACATTTATTCACCGACTAATCTCGATGCATATCTAAACGGCTTTATTTCCGGAGCAACAGTAATCGTTTCAGATGGTACAATTACTGATACGCTAATAGAGATTTGTTCAGATAATTTACCTGCCGGAACAGAAGAAATTGCGGCCGCTTTTTTTGGAATTCCAGTCGATCAGCTTGTTAATTTGCACTTATGCGCCTATATTTCAAGCCAAATTTTGGGTGAAGAGGGTAAAACGTATTCTTTAAAGATAATTTATGAAGGGAAAGAATATACTGCTCAAACAACTATTTTACCCCCAACAAATTTAGATGATTCTTTTTGGAAACCTGAACCTGGTTTGCCCGAACATGGCTTTGCTTGGTTGAAGTTAACAGATTCTCCTCAATCGGGTGATTCTTATAAATGGGAAGTAAAGCGTATTTCTGATTTTGGATTTACTAAACCATTTGGACCTTTTTTTAATGATAAGTTTTTTAACGGTTTAACTTTTGAATTTGCTTATGAAAATCCCATGAGTTTTAAAGATCCTTCAGTTCCAGACCAATATAAGGGATACTATCATCTAGGAGATACAATTGTAATGAAATTATCTAAATTAGGACAGTCAGAATTTCAGTTTTTTGAAAAAAAATATAATCAGATATATTCATCAGGAAATCCTTTTGCAACGCCAGTAAATCTGCCTTCAAATGTTAGTGGTGGTGCTTTAGGAATTTGGGCTGGATTTTCTCCAAGCTATGATACATTGATTTGTATCCAATAATCACATCGTTTTATTTTAAAATTTAACGTATTGCGACACTCATTGATATGATTTATCAACGTTTCTAATCGGATTGCTGTAAATTATTCTTGAAGAAATATTTGGCTAATTTTGACGATACCGACTGAATTCAAAATTGAGAGTAGTTAGTTCATCACTGGAAATAATATTGAATTTACCATTGTGGTCAGTGGTAATTTTTTTAATGAGACTTAATTTATCCAATATATTTTTGTTTGAATGATCAATAATTGGTGTGACATCTAGTAAATTGGTAATTAACTCAGGATGTATCTTTTCCCCGTTGAAGTTAAACTGTATAAGTATTGTAGGTTCAATCTCTGTTACAGTAACATGAATGTAATTTTCAATGTCATTTTCTTCAAAACAAAAAGAAGCCAATAAAAATGCATTTTTCCAAAACTGAAATAAACTGATTTCATTTCCCAATATTTCAATGTTTTGGTCAATCTCAATGTGTATTGAAATAGTTTCAAAATGAAATTTGTATACCGATAAAACGGATTGAATTACATCATTTAGATTTATTTTAGCGATTTCTTGCGATTTAGTGCCTTTTGCGAAATTTGTAAGTTCCTTAACGATTAATGCGGCACTATTGCTTGTTTCAATGATGGTTTTTGATAAAGAAAGAGTTTTCTGAAGAAGGAAAATGAGCTGTAAAATATCGAGTTGATTTTCCGAATTTAGAATGAATTCAATTTCACTGACATCACTGACATCGAATTTTGAATTAACGAATGATTTAGCTAACTCTTCAACTAATGAAGAATCTATATTTTTGGAAAATAATAGTTCAGAAAATTCAATTAGATCTCTTCTTTTTTGTCGTCCAGACGCAAAAGTGATGGTAGATTTTTTTTGTGCTATTGAGATTACGAAATTCAATGTTTCTTGTGGATAAGATCCATTTTCAATACTTTCAACTAGGCTAATTATTATATTATTAACCTCAATTGCACCATTTTTAATTATTCCAAATGGCGTATTTAATTCATGCGAAATAGATGCAGCTAACTCAGATAGAAGAGATAATTTTTCGTGTTCCAAGTATTTGTGCGTGAGTTCAGTTATTTTTTTGGTTTGAATATTGACTTCCTGTTCAAGTTTTTGATTTATTTCAAACAATTGTTTTTGAAGTAATTCTTTTTGTATTTGTTCCTTTAGTTTATCAACACGATTTGCTAATAGGGGAGCAATAGTCATTAAAAATCGAATGTGATTTTCATTGAAAAAATCCTCTTCTTGATGCCCACAATTAATCACACCAATCAATTCATCTCCTATTTTCAAGGGAATCGAAAGTTGAGATTTAATCTCTTTCGGGGTAATAAACTCGGTGATGTTGGAGGTAAGTAAATAATTTGTTGTTTTTATACTTGTTAGTAAATCAAGTTTAGAATA
>CAMAQX010000216.1 GCA_945860455.1 Lishizhenia tianjinensis | reverse complement strand
GTAATCGTTTCATTTGCGATTTTTGGAGGGTTGGGCTCAAGTAACACCACCCTAAATTTAGAGGCGGTACAAACACCGTATTTAATTTTGGGCGCCGCCTTTATTGTTGCTGCAATAGTTTTCAAATTATCTAATGTTCCAGATAAATTAGAATCAAGTTCAGGAACAGGTACGGGTAACATTCTTGCTTCTTTAAAATATCCGCAAGTATATTTAGGAATGATGGCGATTTTTCTTTACGTGGGTGTTGAAGTTGCAACAGCAAGTAATCTGCCTGAATTTATGAAACAAAAATTAGGCACCGGTGAAAATCAAGTAGCTCCCTATGTTTCATTATTTTGGGCAAGTTTAATGATAGGAAGATGGACAAGTGCCGCAGGAGTATTCAATTTAAGTAAAAACCTAAAATCAATACTGGGGATCATATTGCCATTCGTTGCATTTGGTATTTTCTTGCTAGTAAATTGGGTTGCAGGAAACAATTTGGCCGTTTTTTATCCCTACCTTGGAATTGTTGTTTTGTTGATTATCGCCGATAAAATAAGTCAAGGAAATCCAGTTAAACAATTAATCCTGTATTCCTTTTTAGCAATTGTTGCCTTAGTTATTGGGATTTTTGCAAGTGGAATGATAAGCGTTTTCGCATTCATTTCAGTAGGGCTTTTCTGCAGCACATTGTGGCCATGTATTTTTACTCTGGGCATTGCCGGAATGGAAGAAAAAACAAATACGGCATCCAGTTTATTGATAATGATGATTATGGGGGGTGGTTTTATTTCGGCTCTTCAAGGAGCTTTGGCTGATGATTCAATTTTGGGTATTCAACAATCGTATTGGGTAGGTGTATTTTGTTTTGTTTACCTAGCTTTTTTTGCCTGGAAAGTTAACTCAGCCCTCAAAAAACAAGGAATTACAAACTTTTCATCTGATGGAATAAATCATTAAAAACTTTTCTTTTTTATGTATAGCATTGACTTTTCTACCTTTTTTACTTCTGCGTTTTCGGTTGATTGTGTCATTTTTGGCTTTTCTGAGGGAGAGATAAAAGCATTGTTAATTAAACGGTCTGTAAAGCCATTTGAAAATTATTGGGCTATTCCTGGTGATTTGGTTTATCCCGATGAAGATTTACCTCAAGCTGCGGAGAGGATTCTGTTTGAATTAACAGGATTAAAAAACATCCAACTACCTCAATCACAAACCTTCGGTAAACCGAATAGACATCCACAAGGTCGGGTGATAACTATTGCTTTCTTCGCGTTGATTCGAATCGAAGATTTTGAAGTTAAAGATTCTTCTTGGGCTGAGGAAGTTAATTGGGTTTCAGTCAAAAACTTTCCCGAGCTCGCTTTTGATCATAATTTCATTTTATCTTCAACGTATGAAATTTTTAAACAGAAGCTTCAATATGAACCAGTCTGTTTTGATTTACTGCCCGAAAGGTTTACTCTAAATGAAATGCAACAACTTTTTGAATTTGCATTTAATATCGAAATGGACAAAGCCAATTTTAGAAAGAAAATAAAAAATATCCCGCTAATCGCACACGACGAAAAACAACAGAATGTGAAGCACAGACCAGCTAAATTATTTTCCTTCGATAAAGTTAATTATCATGAGCGCGTTAAAAGCGGCGAATATCAATTTAAGATGTAAATGAACATTTTGAAGCAACTGTGATTGTAAAAAACGTGGGACAAAAAACAGGAAAAGAAGTAGTGCAATGGTATCTAACAGATGATTTTGCAAGCATTGCTCCCGCAAATAAAAGACTGAAAGGATTTGAGAAAATTAGCTTAGAACCAGGTGAGGCAATAAAAGTTATTTTTAAGTTCAACAATAAAGAGTTGAGATTTTATGGCAAAAATGATGAATGGGTCGTTGAGCCGGGAACATTTAAAATAGCATGTGGCAATCAAATTTCTTCCTTTGAAATTAAATAATTGCTTGTTTTACTAGTGACACTCATTTCTTTTTTCCAAATTTGTAGGATAAGATAAATTTAATATCCCGCATGGAAAAATTACGAAATTATGTCAATGGAAAATACATTGAACCACTTTCAAATCAATATATTGACAACTTCGAGCCTGCTACCGGTAATGTTTATTCCCTCATACCAAATTCAAACGAAGAAGATGTAAATCAAGCAGTTGAAGCAGCTGACTTAGCATTTCCAATTTGGTCGAACATGTCCATTGAAGAACGCAGTGCCATTTTGGTAAAAGTTTCTGAGGGAATTGAGCGAAGAATGGATGAGTTCGTTGCTGCTGAGTCCAAAGACAATGGCAAGCCTGTTTCGCTAGCTAGATCAGTAGATATTCCACGAGCTGTTTCCAATTTTCATTTTTTTGCCACAGCGATTCTACATTTTTCTTCTGAATCACATTATATGGAGGGAGTTGGCGTTAATTATACCACACGAAAACCAATTGGAATTGTAGGTTGCATATCTCCTTGGAATCTACCTTTGTATCTTTTCTCGTGGAAAATTGCTCCTGCCTTGGCAGCTGGAAATTGCGTAATTGCAAAACCCTCTGAAATTACACCTTACACAGGCTATTTACTTGGAGAAGTTTGTACTGAAGCCGGAATGCCACCTGGAGTTTTAAATATTCTACATGGATTGGGTTCAACCGTTGGTGATGCGATTGTGAAACATCCAAAAATCAAAGCGATTTCTTTTACAGGGGGAACGGCTACTGGTGAATATATTGCAAGAACTGCTGCTCCCATGTTTAAAAAACTATCTTTAGAGTTAGGAGGAAAAAATCCGAATATCATCTTTGCCGATTGTGATTTTGATACTATGATAAGTACAACCGTTCGTTCATCTTTTGCCAATCAAGGTCAAATTTGTCTATGTGGTTCACGCATTTTTGTGGAACGTACAATTTATGAAAAATTCAAAACAGTTTTCGTTGATAAAGTATCGAATAGCTTAGTTTCTTATCCCTCTAATCCTAAAACTCATTTGGGTGCAGTGGTTTCCAAATCACACATGGAAAAAGTGCTTTCCTATATTGAATTAGCAAAAGCTGAAGGTGGTAAGGTACTCACTGGTGGTATGCAAGTGCACTTAGAAGCGCCCTATGAAAATGGATATTACCTTCGGCCAACCGTAATTGAGGGTTTAGCCTACGATTGTCGTACCAACCAAGAAGAAATTTTTGGGCCGGTTGTTACAATTACACCATTTGATACAGAAGAAGAGGTTCTTATGATGGCTAATTCAACCAAATATGGATTGGCTGCTACAATCTGGACGAATGATTTGAAACGTGCGCATCGTGTTGCAAATAATTTAGAATCAGGAATTGTTTGGATAAATTCATGGCTTATTCGCGACCTGCGAACGCCTTTTGGAGGTGTGAAAGCTTCAGGTGTTGGCAGAGAAGGTGGTTGGGAAGCACTTCGATTCTTCACAGAGGCCAAAAATATATTCATCAAATACGAATAAATGAAGAAGCTTTTGCTGTTGTTATTTGTCTTCAGTTTCGTTCAAATTCAGGCTCAACTGGATTTGAAAGAAATTATGAAAGGGCACGAATTTGTGGGTTATTTGCCTGAAAATCACTATTGGAATGTAGATGGGACGCATATTTTATTTGACTGGAATCCAACTGCGGAACCAGGAAATTCATTGTATGCATATTCACTTAAAGACAAAAAAATTGAAAAAGTAAGTGCTAAAAACATTCAGATTCAAATACCATTTGATACCAAACAACGTTTTTTTGTAACCGTTTATCATGCCCAAGATGGAACCTTGTATGCTTATAATACCAAAACTAAAGCACTACAAATTATTGTTCAAACAGAGGAGTTTATCTCCGGAATTCAGCGATTAACTGACCCAAACTCAGTTTCATTTCGGATGAGAAATAATTTATTCTTGTATAATGCAGCAAATGGCTCCATTCGACAAACAACCAATATTCACTCGGGAAAAGAAAAAACTAAATCGATAGACACTTCCTTTTTGTTCAACCAACAATCCGAGCTTTTTCAACATGTTAAAGATCAAAAAACACGAAAAGACTGGCGTGAAAAGAAAAATATACCTCTTTTTGATTTTCCTAAAAAATGGCATTTTGGAGAAGGTCAACTTGTTGACATCCAAATAAATCCAAGCAATCAATACATGTCTATTCGAACATCCATTGAGCCCGAAACAAAAGGGACACAAGTGGAAGATTATGTAACGGCAAGTGGTTATTCTAAATCAGTTCAAGCGAGAGCAAAGGTTTCAAATGAAGAGCCCACGATGAAATTAGCAATCATGAATAGGGAAAAAGATACTGTT
>CAMAQX010000215.1 GCA_945860455.1 Lishizhenia tianjinensis | reverse complement strand
CTAGCTTGTTTTTTGGCAGCAGCTTCTTCAATTCTCATTTTTGGAATTCCGGTTTCAATCGCTTTTGCCATTCCACCTAATTCTTCGACTTCTTCAATTAACTCCCAAGCTTCATTTACCAATTCATTTGTCAGTCTTTCAATAAAATAACTCCCTCCATATGGATCAATTATTGAAGTGATCCCAGTTTCTTCCTGTAAGAAAATTTGCGTATTTCGTGCAATTCTAGCCGAGAAATCAGTTGGTAAAGCAATTGCCTCATCTAGAGCATTAGTATGTAAGGATTGAGTTCCTCCAAATGCTGCAGCTAGCGCTTCGATGCAGGTTCTAGCCACGTTATTAAATGGATCTTGCTCAGTAAGTGACCAACCGGATGTTTGACAATGCGTTCGTAAGGCAAGCGACTTTTCATTTGTTGGATTGAAATCTTTTACTAGTTTAGCCCAAATCAGACGACCTGCGCGCATTTTAGCTATTTCCATATGATGATGCATCCCAATCGCCCAAAAAAAGCTTAGACGTGGTGCAAAATCATCAATTTTCATTCCTGTCTCGATCCCTGCCCGTAAATATTCAAGACCATCAGCTAAGGTGTACGCTAATTCGATAGCCGCTGTTGCTCCGGCTTCTTGCATGTGGTAACCGGAAATTGAAATCGAATTAAATTTCGGCATGTATCGGGAAGTATAGCTGAAAATATCAGCAATAATCCGCATACTCGGACTTGGTGGATAAATGTAGGTGTTACGAACCATGAACTCTTTGAGAATATCATTTTGAATCGTGCCGGCAAGCTCTTCAGGTTTTACTCCTTGTTCTTCTGCCGCAACTATGTAAAAAGCCATAATTGGAATTACCGCGCCATTCATGGTCATTGAAACCGACATTTCATTTAATGGAATTTGATCGAAAAGGATTTTCATGTCCTCAACAGAATCTATTGCCACTCCTGCTTTTCCAACATCTCCAATGACACGTTCATGATCAGAGTCGTATCCACGGTGTGTGGCTAAATCAAATGCAACAGAAAGTCCCTTTTGTCCCGCAGCTAAATTTTTTCGGTAAAAGGCATTGGATTCTTCAGCTGTAGAAAATCCTGCATACTGACGAATTGTCCAAGGTTTTACCGTGTACATGGAAGCATAGGGGCCGCGAAGGTTTGGAGCAATCCCTGAAACGAATTGTAAGTGACGAAGATCAACAGTGTCTTTTTCAACATATATTGATTTTAAATCGATGTTCTCAGCTGTTGAAAATGAGCTAGTTTCACCAATTTTACTTGAAGTGATACTTAAATCCAATTCTATATTGTTAAAATCTACTTTTTTCATTGGATTTCAGTTTCAAGGCGTAAGAAATTCATGTTTTCGAAAGTGTTTGCTTTTGCCCAATTACTGTTTTCTTTTGCTGGATTCATGAATTTAGTTATTCCGATAAGTATTGATTTAGAACTTCTGATAAACCCAATCCGCTGTTCAGCTTTGTTTTCAACGAGTTCTTTCCATTTGAGTTTTTGAATCTCTTCAGGTAGGGCATCCATTTGTTTGAAAAGATTCCAACCTTGAACTGAAATTTCCTCCGTCAATGATTCAATGGCATAACTGCCTCCAAGTGGGTCTGCTACAGCAGAAAAGTAACTCTCGTCTTGCAATAGGTTTGAAACATTCAAAGCTATTCGTTCTGTGAATTCTGAGGCCCCGTCTAGCGAACATGCGTCATAAGGATGGATAATCAAGCGATCAATACCTCCTAAAATAGCACTCATCGCTTCAGTGGTTTGCCTTAGTAAATTAGTGTTGGGATCTTTTAATGATTTGTTTACCCAGCCCACTTCAGCAGTAATTTGACAAGTGTATGAGCAAGCGTGAATGGGGGAGTATTGTTTAAGGATATTTGCCCAAATGGTTTTTACTGCTCGAAATTTCGCTATTTCCACAAAA
Organism: Lishizhenia tianjinensis; assembly: GCA_945860455.1. Classification (GTDB taxonomy): domain Bacteria; phylum Bacteroidota; class Bacteroidia; order Flavobacteriales_D; family Crocinitomicaceae; genus UBA952. Next base: position 2,390 of record CAMAQX010000215.1, on the reverse strand, counting down.
TAATTTGTACCCACTCCTAAACGGAAATGAATACAAGCAGCAGCTTCATCGATCGAAAGTCCCAAATTCATGAGTTGAACTAAACGGGAATGCGCTTGCACAGAAACAAACCCAAGCTCTTGAATTGCATTGGCTCCACATTGATTAATTGAAAATCCATCTATTTGAAAAACAGGAAATTGATTATATTTAATTAAATCTTTAATTTCAGATAAGTCAGTACATTCTTCAGGGAGGTCAAAGGAACAATGGTTGATGTTTTCTTGTCCGATTACTTGTAACAACTCCTGAAGTTCAGTTGGATTTGTTAAGGTAAAAGTTGAATGAATAAAAGCAAATCCAATACCTTCTAATGTATGCTGCCAATTGGTAGAACCGGTTGAAATAAAATGAATAAAATCACATCCTTGCATCAAAGCTTGTAAGGCTTTCTTATTTGCTTCCTTTTCGTTTGTTGTTGTTAGTTGAATTCCATTTCGCCAATGGTTTGTGCTTTTTTGAAAGCCTCTTTGAATAGGGAGAAATTTACTATCCGATAATTGTTCTTTTTGATTGTCAGGGTGATAGAAAGTTGAATAATTGATTTCTTCCAATTCGTTTTGCATCTCTAATTTACTAGAGTCACCTTTTAACTCTTTTAAAAGCTGTAATTTCCATTGCTCTTCGCTAGCCGGATTGAATTCAGAAATCCATTCTTGTGTCATTCAACTAATTTTAATATACGAATTTACGATTTATTCTGAAACCCAAAAGGATTACTTTTTTATAGGTTTAATTGAATATTTTATTCCAGTAGGCGTTAAAATCAACATGTTTGAAAAGGTCTTTTCCTCGACTCATTTCCACGGTAGAAACTTTATTTTCTTTGTGTATTAGTTGGAAGCCCATAATAGGAGTTTTAACTTTTCCATTGGTAAGTGGACTTAGTGTGCCAAAACGAAGGTCTTGAAAAATAACGGTGTCTTGTTTGATTGCTAAATTGTAATAACCGTTTGAAATAAATTTTAACTGATCCGAATAGTCTTTATCCGGCCACAGTAGGGAATCCAGTTTTGATTGATTTTTAGGGATTACATCAATGTCATTTGGTTTGAAAGGTTTAAAAATGGATTTGTAGCCAACATAATAATTGCTTTCATCCTCACCAAGAATCATCCAATAAAAACTTGTTAATGGCATAGGTGTAACCATTTCATTTTTAGTTTTATAATTTGCTTTACTGAAATAGTTAGTTGAATTAGATAAGATAATTAATTTCACAATTACCCCCCATAGTAAATAGGCGCTAGAATAGTAAATTCCAAACCAGTTTATTTTTGATCTCCACCGATTGCTTGGCTTCATAAACAATATTATTGACAAGCATATTCCGAATGGAATCGTATACAAGGGGTCAATAACAAAAACGGTATTGAATGTAATTCGGTAATCCAATGGCCAAAGAAATTGAGTTCCGTAATTGGTGAACATGTCCAACATCGGGTGCGTAATGATTCCGAGAAAGAAAAGCCAAAACCATGTTCGGTATTCAAATTTCTTTTTATAAATTAAGTGCACCACATAAGCGAAAATAGGACTGCATAGCACTGCGAATAAAATTGAATGAGAGAAGCCTCGATGAACCAAAGCTGCATCAATTGGGTGATAAATGAAGCGAAGAAGTACATCTAAATCAGGAATAGTGCCGGCAATGGCTCCCCAAAGAGGTGCTTTATTTCCAAGTTTTTTTCCTCCAACAGCCTCGGCAACAGCTGCACCTAAAACAATTTGCGTTAGTGAATCCATTTGTGTTAATCTAATAAGTCAGGACGACGATTTTGCGTGCGTTCAAACGCTTTTTCTTCCCTCCATTTCTCAATCGCTGGCAGATTTCCGGATAATAAAATTTCAGGGACTTTCCAACCTTTGAATTCTGGCGGACGGGTATAAACAGGTGGAGATAGCAGATTATCTTGAAAACTATCTGTTAAAGCGGAGGTTTCGTCATTCAATACGCCAGGAATTAAACGAACCAAGGCATCCACAACAACAGCCGCAGCAAGTTCTCCGCCAGATAATACATAAGACCCAATGGAAATTTCTTTGGTGATAAAATGTTCACGAATGCGCTCGTCTACTCCTTTATAATGCCCACAAAGAATCATCAAGTTTTTGGATAAGGATAAGGTGTTGCAATCGCTTTGCTCCAATATTTTTCCGTCAGGTGTCATGTATATGATCTCATCGTAGCAACGTTCGTTTTTCAGTTTTTCAATCACCGCAGAAATTGGCTCAATAGAAAGTACCATACCGGCTCCTCCGCCATATTGATAATCGTCTACATTTTTATGCTTGTCCGTTGAATAATCACGAATGTTATGCACATGAATTTCTACATGACCTTTGTCTTG
>CAMAQX010000214.1 GCA_945860455.1 Lishizhenia tianjinensis | reverse complement strand
CCCTGCAACATTTGGCAAAAAAGCACCGTGAGAAATTTAATTATCCAATTGTTGCAATAACCGGCAGCACAGGAAAAACGACTGTCAAAGAGTGGATTTATCATTTGATTAAACAAGATAAACGAGTAATTCGTAGCCCGAAAAGCTATAATTCACAATTGGGTGTAGCACTCTCATTACTTGAATTATCCGATTCTTGTGATGTTGCCTTGATTGAAGCAGGGATATCTGAGCCCAATGAAATGCAAAGACTGGAAGCAATTATTCAACCTACCCTTGGTGTTTTAACTTCTTTTGGAAGGGCGCACAGCGAAAATTTTGAGTCATTATCAAAACTGTATAGTGAGAAATTGACATTGTTTCAAAAAGTTAAAGAAACCATTGTGGGAGTTGGTATTACAATCTCAACAGAAACACTGGCTCAAATACATGGTACAGTTGTCAATAAAGAAGCATTTGGAGATTTATTAAGCGAATTTCCATTTCAAGATTACGTGGCCATTAACAACATAAAATTAGCCATTCAGGTTGCACTTAATTTGGGCGTTAGTGAACAAAAATTAAAACAACAAATAGCAACAATCCCACAATTAGCCTTACGAATGGAAACATTTGAAGGAATAAATCAAACAACGATAATTAATGATACCTACAATTTAGATTTAGATGCCTTAGTGTATTCATTAGAGTACCAAAAATTGAGCGCCAAAAAGAAGAAACGTATTGTTATCGTTGGATTAGATAAAGAAAATGAAGAAAAAAGAAATGAGGTTGCTGCAATTATAGAACAATTTAAACCTGATCAAATTGTAATAACCAACGATCCTAACGAGGTTTCTTATTCCTATGAAAATGCAGTTATTCTGATAAAAGGAACGCGCAATTCACACATGGAAAAGGTGGCTCAAAAATTTCGATTAAAACGGCATAAAACATTCATCGAAATTGATCTTTCTGCCATTAGACACAATCTGGGAATTGTTCGAAAAATGACCAAACAAAAAACAAAAATATTAGCAATGGTAAAAGCCCAGTCCTACGGATCGGGACTTGAAAAAATGGCTGCCTTTTTAGAACAACAAGGAATTGATTATTTGGGCGTTGCTTATGTAGATGAAGGGGTGGAATTACGAAAAAACGGCATAAAAACTCCAATTCTAGTTATGAACCCAGAAGAAGAGTCTTTCGATTTATGCATTCAATATAACCTAGAACCAGCGATTTATTCGTTTCAACAACTCGATGATTTTATCAAAGAATTGATTTTCAGTAAACAAAGTAATTTTCCGATTCACATAAAATTTGATACCGGAATGCGCAGGCTAGGTTTTGAGCCTGAGGACTGTGCGCAAATTATTGACGTTATAAAGTCACAGCCCGAAATTCGAATAGCTGGTGTATATTCTCATCTGGCTGAATCAGATAATTTGCGAGACAAACGCTTTACCCAACTGCAGGCGGCCAAGTTTAATGGGGTTTGTAAACAATTAACACATGAATTTGGAGTAACCTTTATTCAGCATTTAGCTAATTCTGAAGCTATTTTTAATTTTCCCGAATTGCAACTAGATATGGTTCGAATTGGAATCGGAATGTATGGGATTTCTAACAATCTTGGAATTAAAAAATTATTAAAATCTGCGCTTAGGTGGGAGAGTGCTGTTTCTCAAATAAAATCAATTAAAGTAGGCGAAAGTGTTGGATATTCACGAACATTTAAGGCGACGAGAACAACCAGAATAGCTATAATCCCTGTCGGTTACGCAGATGGGTTTAGAAGAAACTTAGGAAACGGTAAAGGGGGTGTTTTTATTCAGAATAAGTTTTGCCCAACAGTTGGCAGAGTTTGTATGGATATGATTATTGTAGACATAAACGATTTGGTGGTCAATGAGGGTGATCGCGTTGAGATTATAGGTAAAAATCAACCCATTGAAACGCTTGCTGAAAATATGCAAACAATTCCGTATGAGCTTATGACTAGTATTTCAAAGAGAGTTCATCGTATTTATATCGAATAAAAGATTTGGTAGTGGTTTAAAGAATTGGTAAATTCACCAAAAATAAGTTCATGAAATTAATCAAAGCTCTCTGTACACTAACTCTAATTTGTACAACATTTGTTTTCACAGCACAGGATAAAACTGGTTTTACAAAAGATCAGGTGATAAACGACTACATCGCAAAAAATTATGAATTTATGGATGGTTTGTCTGAGGATGGCACTTACTACCTAAGCAGAACTGCAAGTTTTGGGGAAGTAATTCATTATTTTATAAATGATTTTTGCGTCTCTTCTTGCATAATTCCGAATGATGAAGAAACCCTAGATAAATTTATCACCGAATACAACTCAAAATATACACTAGTTGATGAAAATTCCTGGTCAATTAATGCAAAGCCAGGATCTAACGGGGCCTCTCGTGTTTCTGTTTTAACAGAAGATAATGGTGGCTATTTTATCATCTTTTTCAAGGAAGAATAAAAAAAGCTGCCTTATTGAGACAGCTTACAGATATTTGGGGAGGAAGACGGGGTTCGAACCCGCGACCTCCGGAACCACAATCAGGCGCTCTAACCAGCTGAGCTACAACCTCCGTTTATCAGGTGCAAATATAATTGATTTCTTTCTTATTATACAATATCAACTTGGAGATTTTGATTTTTTTTACCTAAAGAATATTCGATTTTTCGTAAATTAGCATCCTAAATTAATCACATTATGCATTATTATTGGCAATTTAAATACTTTACTGAACTGTCATTGAATGAGTTTCATGATATTATTGCCATCCGACTCAAGGCATTTGTTGTGGAACAAAATTGTGCTTATCTCGACTTGGATGGAAAAGATAAAAAATGTTACCATGCACTTTGTAGGGACGGACTAGGAAATATTATTGCCACGGCTCGGATTTTACCTGCTGGAATTACATATCCTGAAATTTCAATTGGCAGAGTGGTGACGGACGAAAATACGCGTGGACAGGGAATCGGACATGTTCTAATGAACGAATGCATGAATTTCTGCAAAGAAGAATTCGGGCTATCACCCGTTCGTATTTCAGCTCAAAAGCACTTAGAATCGTATTATAACAAACATAATTTTGTTTCAACTGGTAAAGAATATTTAGAAGATGAAATACCACATGTTGAAATGTTATTCACACCAAATTAATTGAAAAAAAATGAAATTGAAATTTATCATAAGCATACTTTTAGTGATTACTGGAACACTTTCTTTTGGTCAAACAACCTTAACGACTATTGACAAATCGTACATTAATCAAAAGATTAAGCCAACAGAAGATTTCTTTCTATTTGCGAATGGAAAATGGATTGAAAAAAATAAAATTCCAGCTTCTGAGTCTAGATGGGGAAGTTTTAACGAATTGGAACAGAATAATAAATCCAAGTTAAAAGCAATATTAATTGCCTCTCAAAAAAATCTGGGGGCAAAAGGATCTCAAAATCAATTGCTTGGTGATTACTATCAAGCATACATGGATATGACAACACGCAACAAGCAAGGATTTGATGAAATTAAACCTGATTTAGACTTAGTACAATCGATTAGTTCAACAGATGAATTGGCTGCGGTTATTGCCATCCAACATTTGAATGGAATTGGTACCCTTTTCAATTTCGGTATTGACCAAGACTTAAAAAATATTAATGAAAATGTAGCCTATTTAAGCCAGGGCGGAATTGGTCTACCAAACTGTGAATATTACTTGAAAGAGAATAAAAAATCGATTTTAAGTGCCTATAAAGAATATGTTAAAAATGTTTTTATCAAATTCGGCTACCCAATAAATGAAGCTTCTAAAAATGCAGAAATTGTAATTAATTTCGAGACAAATTTAGCGAAGTCAATGTTAACTCCATCAGAGCTTCGAATTCCTGAAACCACCTACAATCGAATGAGTATTCAAGAAACATATACTCTTTTTGGAAATTTTCAATTAGCCACCTATTTTGAAAAACTTGAACTAAATGAGTTAGATTCTGTAGTAGTTGGAACGCCAAAATTTGTTCAGGTTATTTCGAATTTATTTTTACATGAAGAACTTAACACCTGGAAAACATATTTATCATGGAATGTTATGAATTCATATATCGGTCACTTGGGAGAGGAATTCATTGATCTTAGATTTGATTTTTATGGTCGTACCTTATCTGGAAAAAAAGAGCGTAAACCATTGGATGAAAGTTGTATTGAAGAACTGACAAGAATTGAAATAGGTGAGTTATTAGGTAAGGCCTTTGTCGAAAAACATTTTTCCAAAAAAGCACAAGATCGTGTTAATTCTATGGTTGATAATTTGCTTTTAGTTTTCAAACAACGCATTGGT
>CAMAQX010000213.1 GCA_945860455.1 Lishizhenia tianjinensis | reverse complement strand
GTTGATTGCCTGACATACTCCCTAAAGCTTCAGCTGCATCCTCAACAACGGGAATATTCCATTCGGAACAAATTCGGATGATTTCCTCAATGCGTGAAGAAAATCCAAAAGTATGCATGGGTAGGCATGCAGTAATTTCCCTTCCACTCGATTTATTGTATAACGCATTCTCTCTGAGCTCCCCAAACTCTTCTAAAAAATGGACTAATGAATTAGGCGACAATCCCATGGTATCAAGGTCTACATCGATAAAAACAGGAATTGCACCTAGATACGATATTGCATTTGCCGTAGCAACAAAAGTTAATGACTGAGTAAGAACTTCAGTGCCACTCTTAACACCAGATAATTGAAGAGCAACTTGTAATGCCGCCGTTCCATTAACTACCGCCACAGCATGAGTGCAATGCAATTTATTTTTTAACTCATTTTCAATTTCTGAAACAAAAGACCCAACACTTGAAACGAAGGTTGAATCAATGCATTCAGCCAAGTATTTTTTTTCATTTAGACCAAAAAATGGGGCATGAAGCGGGATAAAATCTGTTGATTTAAAGGTGTCACGAACAAAATCTATCGCTAACGAAGTTTTCACAATTCTCTACATTTTTGCATCTAAATACTTGCCGTTGTCGGCATAATTCATTTCAGGAATAAGCTTTTTTATTAGAATGACTAACTCAGCTTTTTTCCACTGATTATTCTTTTTCAATTTAGCAATTTGTTCTAAAAAATGATTCAAATCATCAGAATTTCTTTCCCCCGAATTTTTTACAATTCCAATAGTGTCAAAACGATCAATATTAATTTGTTCTAATTCAGTATGAAACTCTTCAATTTCTTTTTCGCCGGTGGTATCTGATTGGGTAAACAAACAAGGATATTTTCCAATTAATTTAAGTGCTTGGACATTTTTTCGCGCTTGATCTTCATTTTCACATATTTCTGCTTCTAAACCTTTATTAGAAAGGAATTTTATAGCTAGTTCTGAAAATGATCGTAAATCTAACTCAGACATTTTGGGATAAAAAATATCGCGATTATTACCAAAAATACACGACAAAAGACATAATTGCCCGGATTCTTGAGGAGTAATAAAGTATCTTTTAATATCGTTTGGGGCAACAATGGGTTGGTTTTTTAAAAATCGATTTTCAAACCCAGCCAGCAGAGAACCATCAGAGAATGCGACATTAGCAAATCGAGCCGCTGAAATTTGAATCTTCGCACTATGATTCGCTAAAAATAATTCCATAATTCGTTTAGTTGCTCCCATCAAATTTGCAGGATTGGCTGCTTTATCTGTAGAAACACTGAAGTATTTTCTTGTTCCTTTTTGAATGGATTGCAGAATTGTTTTTTCGGTATTGAGTATATTCACTTCAATCATTCTCATGAGCGTAAAAGGATCTTTTTCGCTACGAACATGTTTCAGAGCAGATAAATTCAGCACATAATCAAACTTACCATCTGCCTCAATAAACGCATCGTAAATTGTTGACCCAATATCTAATGCAAACGTTTGGAAATCACCAGATATATACCCAAAAGAGCTTCTAATATCTCGAACTAATTCAGTGAGATTATTTTCATTTAAATCAACAACATGTAATTTTTGAGGATTTCTGGAAAAAATTTCTTTAACAACCGCTTGACCAATTGATCCAGCTCCTCCCAATACCAAAAAGCTACTTGATGAAACGATTTGGCACATTTCCACCTCCAATTTCTCCAAATCTTCGTCAAATAAAGGAGAATTACGACCAATAAGTGAAAGAATATCCAACAATTAATTTTTAACGGCTACATTTTCCCAATACCACCTTACTGTTTCTTTTAAACCTGTTTTCAATGAAAATTCAGGTTGGTAACCCAACAAAGCTTTTGCTTTATCAATTGATGCCAATGAATGAGGAATATCACCTTTTCTAAAAGGTCCATAGTTTGGTTCAAGTATACCAACAGAAGAATCAAATTCTTGTAGATTCTGACGAATCTCGAAAAACAATTCATTCAAGGTAGAACTTTGTCCAAAAGCAACATTGTATACTTGATTTAACGCTTCTTGATTTTCGGTAAACAATGCCCGTTTATTCATTTGAATGACATTATCGATATAGGTGAAATCTCGTGAAAAACTTCCATCCCCATTAATAATAGGACTTTCGTGATTTAATAATTGGGCACAAAACTTTGGAATAACCGCAGCATAAGCTCCATCCGGATCTTGTTTCCGGCCAAAAACGTTAAAATAACGTAATCCAATGCAATCGATTCCATAGGTTTTTGCAAAAACATCAGCATACAACTCACCTACATATTTCGTGATGGCATATGGAGACAATGGCTTTCCGATGACATGTTCCACTTTTGGCAATGATTCTGAGTCGCCATAGGTAGATGAGCTTGCGGCATAGACAAAACGAGTAATTCCAGCATCTCTAGCAGCAACAATCATATTCAAAAACCCATTGATATTAATTTCATTGGTTGTGATTGGATCTGCAATTGAACGAGGAACGGAACCTAACGCAGCCAAATGCAATACCAAATCTGCTCCTTCAACTGCTTTTGTACAATCTGCAAGGGAACGAATATCCCCCACCAGTAGCGAAAAATTAGGATGAGAAAGTAAGTGTTGGATATTTTCTTTTTTACCTGTTAAAAAATTATCCAAACATATTACTTCAATACCATCATTTATCAATGAATCGCAGGTATTTGAACCAATAAATCCAGCTCCTCCAGTTACAACAATTTTCATAATAGTAGTAGTTATTAGGTATGGCTTCGCCATGTGTGAGTCACAAAGCAAAGGAGCCCTATCTCACGTATTTTATTTATTTTCAACTTGTTAAGCATTAATTTTCTTAACAAAAGATTTCGGAACATGTACAACAAATCTCTGGTCTAAACTTTCAATTTGAACAATCAATTTATGTGTACGATTTACTTCAATAGATGTTGCAATAAGGCCTTGAAAAGGTCCGCGAATTACTTCCACTTTGTCACCTGGATCTACATCCAGTGAATCTTCACTGTCGAAATCAACATTTTCCTGAAGTAAAATTTTTAAATTCCGTATTTCGAAATCTCGAACAATTGCCGGTTTTCCGAGAAAATACAATAATGAATGGAATCCTAAAACAGTAAATAATTTCTTTAAATCTGCCTCAGCACTTTGAATAAACAAAGTAGATGAAATTAAAGGTACTTCAATCTTTTTTTTTCGATCACTCCATTGTTTTATAGTCGTAACCATGGGAAGATATACCGTAAAACCGAGCAATACTAAACGTTCATGCACTTTTTTTTCAGCCCGCGAATTTGTTTTTAAAACATACCATCTTGGTTCCTCAACATTATCCTTCACGAATTCTCGATTTTTTAACCTACAATCAAAGCAAAGATATTAATTTAGCTAGGTTTAAACGTTATTGCATGAGAAAATTAACACGTCAATTACATACAATTTTTTTACTAATTGTACTATCAACCATTTTTAGTTCTTGTTATAAAGGTCTTGATGCTGATTTAGTTATCCATAACGCCGAAATACACACCATGAATGAGGCTGGGTTAATCACAGAAGCGATGGCAGTGAAGGATGGAAAAGTAATAGAAGTCGGACCAAACCAGCAAATTTTAAATAAATACAGATCAAAAAAGGTGATAGATGCGGGTGGACGAGAATTGTATCCCGGATTAACGGATGCTCACGGACACATATTATCCTATATGAATCAGAAATTAAGCCTTGATTTGGTGGGCGTAAAATCGTATAAAGAAATGATCAATCGAATTTCAGTTTATCAATCCAAAAAAAACAAAAAAGTAATAATCGGTCGTGGATGGGATCAAGCAACCTGGGGAGAAAAAGAGTTACCAACGAATGATCAGTTGAATAAAGCATATCCAAGTATTCCGATTTGTTTATATCGGATTGATGGGCATGCTGCACTTGTAAATGATGCCATGATTCAGTTAGCCGGAATAAATCCTGATTCACTTATTGCAGGTGGTACGATTGAAAAGAAAAATGGTAAACCTACTGGAATTTTGATAGATAATGCCATGAATTTGGTGCAAAAATACCTTCCTGATTTTCCTGAAAAAGAAAAAATTCAAGCAACTGAAGAAATTCAAGAAGAACTTTTTCAATATGGTATAACCGGAGTACACGAAGCGGGAATAGCGTTTAAAGACATTGATTTTTTTCGAAAAATAATTGATAGAGGCCTGTTATCACTTAATATTTATGCGATGCTTTTACCCAGCGAGGAGAACAAGAAATTTGCTAATAAAAACGGAATCTATAAATACAAAAACTTTTCGATTCGATCCTTTAAGGTGTTTGG
>CAMAQX010000212.1 GCA_945860455.1 Lishizhenia tianjinensis | reverse complement strand
ATGATTATTCACTTTTTTAAAGCACTAACACCTCCCGTTATTTGGAATTTAATGAAGGGTAAATTCAAATGAATCGATTAGTTTACTTAGATAGTTTAAGGGGAATTGCTGCTTTAATTGTAGTTTTTTTTCATTTAATAGATCCTATTTTTTTAAATTTTGATTTTAATTTAACTGAATCTGAAATTGTTAATTCAAAAATTATTTTGCGGTCAATTTTTAATGGCTCTGATTGGGTTTCGTTTTTTTTTGTACTCAGCGGATTTTCGCTAAGTTTCTCATTATTAAAATCTAATGACGCGTTCAATTTTAAAACATTCATAATTAAACGATTCTTTAGGATTTATCCGCTTTATCTTTTAATTTTATTTGTAACTTATTTAAGTTTGAATCATCAAAAGTCTTTTTTTTCTTTTTTTAGTCAAACACTTTTATTTAATTTTAATAATGAATTGGTTCCGACAAGCTGGTCGTTATCGGTTGAAGTAATTGGTTCTTTACTCATGCCTTTTTTTATTATTATATTTAAATCCAATAAAAGAACATTTTATATTTTGACCTTAATTTCTTTAATTTTTTACAATGGAATTGGTCAATCACAGAGTGTTTTTTTTGGGTTTTCAATTCATTTTTTATTAGGAATTGCATTGTATCACTTTTTTAATGAAAAGCAACTATTTGTTTCTAAAAATCAAAGATATTTAGTTTTGTTTTTTATTGTTTTATCATTTTGTTCTAGGTGGTTCATTGATTTTTTTCCTACCCTTAAATTCTTGGTTCATTTATTTACTGATTTTATGAAAATGGATTACCATCATTTTTTTTATATCCTATCAGCTTTTGGCTCTTTCTTCTTTCTGTATTTTGTAATAATAAATAAAACAATACAAAAATACTTGTCTTCAAAAACACTAGTTTTTCTAGGTAAAATTTCTTTCAGTATCTATTTGAGCCACTTTCTTATCTTAAAATTACTTCTAAATGAAACAACTAATTATCTGTCATTTCTTGAAAATCCTATGATTAGAATGTTCGGAACAGTTTTATTCCTGATTTTTACAATTATATTAGTATCAACGATTTTATTTTATACGATAGAGAAACCGTTTATTAAATTCTCCAATTTTCTAATTCATCATAAATTGTAGATAAGCCATTAACCTTAATAAGCTTTCGATTAAATGGAAAAATATACTATTCATAAAATTTCAAAAGATAAAGTAGCAGATTTATTGGATTTGTATAAAAATGCATTTGGGTTTGATAGTACAATTGAGTTTTTAGAAAAAAAATTAAACACAAACTGTTTTGGGGATTCATTCGTAGGTTTTATAGCATACGATGAACAGCACCAACCGGCTGCATTTTACGGAGTCTATCCCTGCCAAATTGAATATCAAGACAAATGCTATTTGGTAGCGCAGTCAGGCGATACAATGACGCACAGTGCTCATACAGGCAAAGGACTATTTACTCAGTTAGCACTAAAAACCTATGAATATTGCAAAGAAAATGGGTTCCACTTAGTTTTTGGTTTTCCCAATGAAAATTCTTTTCCTGGATTCATAAAACGCCTTGACTGGTCGCATTTTGACAATATGACACCTTATCTAATTCGCGTTAAGTGTATTCCCTGGATTCGCTTAAAAAACACCTTTAAACTATCCCAAAACTTACATGATCGATGGTGTCGTTTTGTTTTAAACAACCATAGAAAAGGAGCTCCTTTTAAAAGTTCGTGCTTAGAACTTGATATACCTGTAGTGGATCATTCTAAAGATTTTTTTAATTATAAAAAATACGCAGAGAATTATTTAATTAACATCAAAGGAATCAATGTGTGGCTCAAGTTTGACGACACCTTCTTAATAATTGGGGATATTGAAAAATGTACTGAACCTAAATTTAACGAGTCCATTAGAACATTAAAGAGACTTGCTTTCAAAATGGGATTACCTCATTTACGTTTTCATTCAAGTTCCAATACTTGGGGTGAAAACTTGTTTAAAAAATATGGCATTCCAATGGAAGTCAACTATCCAGTCGGAGGAATTAATTTCACAAATGAAATTCCATTGGAAAAATTAAAATTTACTGGGGCTGATAACGATACATTTTAAACTATGAATTGGTTCGAACGGAAAATTCTAGGTTTTTTTGTCAAAACAAACGGCGTTTTTTCGAAGCTTTTTTTTTCTGGAAAAGGAATTATATTCATGTTGCACAGGGTTTTACCAGAGGAAGAACGAGAGCAATTTACCTTAAACAAAGATCTAGCAATTTCACCCGAAAAACTGGAGGAATTCATTTTTCTATTCAAAACTAAAGGATATACATTTGTTTCTTTGGATGATTTGCAGGCTTGGCTTGAAAAGAAAAAAAAAATTAAACAAAAATTTATTTGCTTAACTTTTGACGATGGTTATCGCGACAATCTAATTTACGGCTTACCCATTTTAGAAAAACATGCCGTTCCAGCTACCCTTTATGTTACTAATTGTTTTCCAAATGGCACGGGGATATTATGGTGGTATTTGTTTGAAGAGCATGCCAAAAAAACTCATCAATTCATTTTAAAAAGCTCCATTGGGAGTTATGAATTTCATTGGAAAAATGAAGAAGAAGCACATGTGCAATTTGGTAGAATTAGCGAATCCATCAAGGCTATACCTACTCCCGAAATAGAAAGTGTTTTAGTGGAGGCTTTTGGAAAAACATCCTCCGAATTTAAACAACTATGCAATTCGTTGTCTTTATCATGGGAAGAAATCATAACCTTATCGAAACACCCCTTAATAACAATTGGTGCTCATACCATGCAACATGTGTCAGTAAAACAGCAAAGTATCGACGTTGTTCAGAACGAAATGATTACCTCAAAAAAAGAACTTGAACATTATATTGGAAAAGAAGTAAAGCATTTTGCTTATCCCTTTGGAGGAACATTTGATGTTGGTGAAAAGGACTTGGAAATCGCACAAAAGGTTGGATTTAAAACATCTACCTTAAACCAGGTCGGCAATATTTTTGAAAGCAACCATAAATCTATGCACGCGTTGGCTCGTATGCCTTTAGGAAATAGCACAGATGATCAACGAATGAATTACTATTTAAACGGTATTTATCATTTTTCAACGAATGGGTTTAAAAAAAATAGATAACAGGATGCTAGTATCTATTATCATTGTTCATTATAAAACACCACAACTCTTATTAGAATGTGTGAGTTCAATCAATGATACTACAAAAAATATTGATTATGAGATTATTATTGTCGACAATAACTCTGAAGATGAATCTGAAACATTGATTAAGACAAATTATTCACAAGTCAAATGGATTAACAGTGGATATAACGCTGGATTTGCACGTGCAAACAATACAGGAATTCGAGCTGCAGTTGGAGAATATATATTCCTGTTAAATCCGGACGCTCTATTAACAACTGATTATTTGACAAAAATGATCATACACCATCAAGAACTTTCAGTTTCCTCTCCTGTTGGACTACTAACATCCAGAATATTATCCTCAATCGACAATTCACTTTTAGTAGGCACTGGAATAGGGTTTTCTGGAATTGAAAAGGAATGGGGGAAAAATCCTTTTGTTATTAAATGGGCACAACTATTCAAACAAAAGGTCAAAAAAGATGTATATCATGCGGAACAAATGCACCTTAAAAATCATGATGTAGATTTCGTTAGTGGTGCTTGTACTTTGATTAAAAAAGACACTTTGTTAAATTTTAACTTATATTTAGATGAAGATTTCTTCTTGTATTGGGAGGATGTTGAATGGAGTTTTCGAGTTAAAAAAAATGGATTAAAAAATTTCTTTTTTGCCGGTGCAGAAATTTTCCATGTAAATTCAGCAAGTACAGGTAAATCTAAAAATTTGAATGCCCAAATTCGAATTTCTGAATTTCTTTATTTCGCTAAACGGTACAATTACCTTAATTTTCATCTTTTGGGATCACTTATTCGTTTCAATTACTTTTTAAATACAATTCTACTAAAAAGAAAAAAAGATGAGGCCTTAGAATCTGAATTAAATTTTGATAAAACATTATTTAATCAATATTTTTATGGAGCCTATAAAAAATCTTTTAAAGTAAACTCCAACAATCATTCTTACCTAAAATATGTTGAAAAAGCTATCGAATAGAATTGGCGTTTCTCAAAACAAGGTGATTATCTCCCACTTGAAAGTTGAAATACAGAGAATTAGAACGAAGAATAACGTCTTAGTTTTATACGGTTCTCCTACTGAAGGCAAT
Organism: Lishizhenia tianjinensis; assembly: GCA_945860455.1. Lineage (GTDB taxonomy): Bacteria > Bacteroidota > Bacteroidia > Flavobacteriales_D > Crocinitomicaceae > UBA952. The sequence continues at coordinate 112 of CAMAQX010000212.1, read as the reverse complement.
TGGAAAGGAATCGCAAATGCGACTGTTGGTTTATTTCCGGAGAACGCTTTACAGATTCCACAATTGTACTCAAATTCTGTATTGAACAAGAAAGAAACAGAGGTAATTTGTA
>CAMAQX010000211.1 GCA_945860455.1 Lishizhenia tianjinensis | reverse complement strand
ATAGGAATAATCATCAATTTCTCGTCCATTCAATGATAATTCTCCAAGCTTAATTTCGGATTTATCCCCTTTAACAATTGCCAAATCGTTTCCCTCAATAAATTCATTGATTACAAATGGTTCTGAAGTGTTCAATAGAAGTTGAAATTGTGGAAAATAGGGTGGTTTTAGGCCCAAATAATTAATTGAAGCAGACTCAATCTCAGGAACATTTCCCCAATTAAAATCTAAATATTCATTCGCTTGTTTTACTAATAAATCCATTCCTTTAGTTGGAATTATGGATGAAATATGAAATCCTTCAGGCTTTAAAAATGTCCGATTTTTAGTTGTTGATTGTAAATAATCCATATCGCTTTCGATTATCAAATCATTTCCAAGCAATTGAACAGCACCTGAAAGTTGAAACATTTTTGTTTGAAATGCAATAGATTCCTTTTTCGATTTTAATTTATTCCAACCTGATGAATTTTGTTCTTCAATCTGTTTTTTCACCAACTGAAAACTCTGTTCGCCACAACCCGAAACTAAAAATCCTTTTTGTTGAAATTCGAAGGCATGTTGATTAGGCACTTTATTTTTTCCATCAGCAAAACCTCCATTACTTCTTAACGAAAAAACGGAAACTGTAGCCCATTGATTATTTGTTTTTAACAAAAATAAATACACAGGATACGTCCAATCAACTGAAGCAATATTAAAGGAAGATTGCTCATTATTTTTTTGTTTTTCTTGCGATAAAAAATCAGTCTTTCCTGATTCAATAATTCGTTTGAAAAAATCCTTACCCATTTGTTTAGCATCTACACGCATTACAAATTCAGCATCGGCTGGAATAAAATTGAGCGAGGAATATTCTTTTTTAACTTGAGAGAACTCAATAATAGAAAGAGTAGAAAAAGAGACAGTAAATAATAATATTGACGAAGCGAGTAATGCAAAAAAAGACTTGGTTTTATTTTTCATTTTTCAAAAAAAACCGTTCAAATGAACGGCTATTGAAAGTTAATCACAATTTGCATGTCTTTCTCTAAAATCCTCATATTTGTCTTGTTCCTCCAATAAGGAAGGAATAGCAATAACCGCTCTTTTCAATAAGTCGCAAGGATTATTTGCTTGTTTTTTTGATTCATAATATTTTATCAATTCAACAACACTTCGGGAGAAAAATAACTTATCTGTTTCTGAAAACACGGCAGAATCACCTAATTGGGCTAATTGTAAATCGGCTTCTTTCAAAGCAATTTTAGCATTTGCTTGATCATTCAATCGATACATACACGCGATTTGGAAATACTTCACACTGATTGGGTTTTTTGTAATTTTTACGTATTTTGCAAGTGCGCTATTAATTTTCGTGTAATCAATTTTATCTGATTCTTTTTCCAATTGTTCTCCAAGAACTTCAACAAAATATTTGTTTTGAAATTCAAAAATAAATTCCGCAAATTTAGAATGATCAAGAAAACCATTTTTATCATTTTTTAAAGCTTTTGACAAGGCAGAAGTTGCATCTTGAAAGGCTGATTTATACGCTGCATATTTACCAATTGTAAAATCAAGGTTTTCACCATAAATGGCGTACAAACCTCTTGCTAACCAGATATACGCAAATGGATCTTTCGCATATTTTGTGTTTTCTGTTAATTTCGCTGCTTTCTTCACCAATTTAATATAGCTATCTACAGTAGCCTCAGCATATAATTGATTTAATTCACTGTATTCGCCTTTTTCAGTAACTAGGAAATAGCTCTTTTTATCACATTTTATTGACTCTTTAACTTTCTCAGTTTTTTCTTTTCCATTTTCTTTTTTAGTAACACTTTTCTCAAATTTAGCTGATAATGTTACGTTTACTGGGCCTATTTTTTTAAAACAAACTTTTATTACTTCATTGGTTGCATCAAAACCTTTCAAGAATTTCCAATCTTTTCCTTCTTCACCACCAATTTTCCATTTTAATGTCCCTTCAATTATCCCTGACGCAATAGCGGTTAACTGAACGGTATCACCTACGTTAATTAATCTTTCATCAGTATCAAAACTGACTTTCGCTACTTGCGAATAACTTATACTCACGAATAAAAGAGTAGAAAACAAAAATAGGTTTTTCATATAATTAATTTAAAAAAACAGTGCTTTTTCAATAATAATGCCGAAGTTAAAAAAAAAATGCAAACACTCTTTCGTATCAGACTACTAAATGCCAACAATTCCGTGTGTATTACATTTTAAACACTTGTCTTTGGGCTAAAGATCTTCCTAATGTTACCTCATCGGCATATTGCAATTCTGTTCCAATTGATACTCCTCTAGACAAAGTAGTAATCAATATATTATGATTAGAAATCTTCTTGTACAAATAAAAATTTGTTGTATCTCCCTCCATTGTTGGACTTAAGGCAAAAATAACTTCCTGTACGTGTCCTTTACTAATTCTATCAACCAATGAATCAATATACAAATCAGACGGACCGATACCGTCCATTGGGGAAATTATTCCCCCCAAAACATGATACACCCCCTTAAAACTTTGGGTAGATTCAATTGCCATCACATCACGAATATCTTCCACCACACATATAATGGAAGTATCTCGTAAAGGATTTGAACAAATACTACATTTCGGAGTATCTGAAATATTATTACAAATCTCGCATTCTAACGTATTACCTTTTAATTCAATAATGGAATGAGAAAATGCTTCAATCTCTTCTTTATCGCGCTTCAAAAGTTGCAAAGCCATGCGAAGTGCTGTTCTCTTACCAATACCAGGCAAGGAAGATAATTGTTCGACCGCCCGATCCAAAAATTTGGATGGAAGACTCATTATCGTTCTATTTTCGCAGCGAGTAAATAAATAACGGCCATACGTGTTGCAACACCATTTTCGACTTGATTCAAGATAATGCTTTGTTCAGAATCTGCAACCTCACTAGAAATCTCTACGCCTCGATTAATCGGACCAGGGTGCATGATTATTATTTTCTTACTTAATGAATCCAAGATTTCTTTAGTTAAACCAAACAACATCGTATACTCCCGAATACTGGGAAAAAATCGAATGTCTTGTCGTTCCAATTGAATGCGTAACATATTAGCCACATCGCACCATTCCAGTGCCTCTCGCAAATTATGAGAAACGAGCACCCCCAATTCATTCATGTGTTTGGGAATTAAAGTCGTTGGTCCACATACCATAACTTCGGCACCCAATTTTTGCAAACAATAAATATTGGAAAGAGCAACACGTGAATGAAGAATATCACCAACAATAACAACCTTTTTACCTTCAATAGTTCCTAACTGTTCTCGAATTGAATAAGCATCTAATAAAGCTTGGGTAGGATGTTCATGGGTTCCATCTCCTGCATTGATAACTTTCGCTTTAATTCGTTGAGAAAGATAGTGAGCAGCACCAGGATTTGGATGACGCATCACCACCATATCCACTTTCATGGAGAGAATATTATTTACCGTATCCAAAAGTGTTTCTCCTTTATTAAGAGAGCTTCCAGAAGCACTAAAATTTACTGTATCAGCTGATAGTCGTTTCTCTGCTAATTCAAAAGAGAGTTTTGTCCGCGTTGAATTTTCAAAAAACAAATTAGCAACTGTTATATCACGCAAAGAAGGAACTTTTTTAATTGGTCTATTAATAACCTGCTTAAAACTATCAGTAGTCTTAAAAATTAATTCAATATCCTCTTTGGTAAGATCTCTTATTCCTGTTAAATGGTCTACGCTGAGATTATTCATTTATTTCATTTTTCGTATAAAGAAAAACTTGGTCAGCTCCTTCTGTTGCCTTCCATTCCACTGAAACCTTTTCAGAAATTAATGTGTCAACTGTATATCCAACATAATCTGCTTGAATTGGTAAATCACGTTGAAATCTGCGATCAATTAACGCCAATAATTCGACTTTATTTGGTCGACCAAACGTCATTATTGCATCTAAACCAGACCGAATTGTCCTACCAGTATGCAGTACATCGTCAATCAAAACAACATTTTTATTTTCTATCACAAAATCAATATTTGTAACACTTGGTATTATAGGCTTTTCACGTCTGCGAAAATCATCCCTGTAAAAAGTAATGTCCAGATTTCCACAAATGATTGGGAGATGTAAAATTGATTCTAATTGTTCTTTCAAACGAGATAAAACATGAATGCCTCTCGGCTGAAGTCCTATCAGAACAGTATTTTCGAAATTATTATGCGTTTCAATTAACTGATAACAAAGCCTCCTGATTGTTAAATCCACTTGCGTTTCATTCAGAATTACTTGCTTTTCCATTTCAACAAAAGTACACTTTTTTTTAATTGTTAAAGTAGTTCAAAGGGAAAAAAATACCGTCACTTTGTCAGGTAAACAGCGATTAACCATGTCATTTTT
>CAMAQX010000210.1 GCA_945860455.1 Lishizhenia tianjinensis | reverse complement strand
TAGAACAGATGAAGCCAGAAAAAAATAAAAAAAAAGTGCGTTTTTCACGATCAAATGTACATTTAGTTAACGAAAATATATAATAAACAAAAAGAGGAACAAGATTGTGCTTGTTCCTCTTTTTGCTAAACTAAAAACTTAAATTACCACTATAAAAGTAATTCAATACAAAAATACTTTCTTTTCACAAACGTGCTATTTTTGAAATGTTAAATTTTTTAAAATCTTTTCCATGCTAGCGTCATTTCTCGTTTTCCTGGTGGTCCGGGTCTTGATTCAATAGAGAAACCAACTGCTTTTAAATCTCGTTTTACTTGTCCTTTGGCACAATAGGTTACAAACAACCCAATTTCTTTGAGTGAATTGAAAAGTTGAGTGAAAATTTTGATTGTCCACATGTTTGCTTGTGCGCTTGGACCGAAAGCGTCATAAAAGACAATGTCAAAATGATCAGAAGGGAGATCAATCTCTTCGATTTTACTTTTTATTTTTATTAATTCAAATCTTGAATGAATTTCGTGGTCTTCATTCCAAGGAGATTGTTTGATTTTTTCTTGAATTTCAATGCTTGGTGGAAAGGATAATAGTTCGGCATAATTCAATTTACTTTGTTCATGTTCAGTCAGCGGAAAGGCTTCTATACCGGTGTAATGAATAGTTCCATTTTCTTTTTCGATACAGGAAATTGCAGTAAGTAGCGCATTCAAACCAGTACCAAATCCAATTTCTATAATTGTTATGTTTTCTTGATTGATAAATTCATTTAATCCATTTAAAATAAATACATGTTCTGCTTCTTGAATGGCTCCATGTATAGAATGGTAATGTTCATTCAAATCTGGTAAATAGATTGTTGGGCTTCCATCTTTAGTTAAAATAATTTCTCTTTTCATAAGGTATACAAGTTTACGAGCTTTTTAACAATTGTTAATAGCAATCATGAATATCTTTTCGGAAAGATTCAGATGAACACTTCGTCAGAGCGGCTAGAATTCGCTATATTTGTTTTATGGATATGAATATAGAAAATGGTAGAAAAGCAGGTAATAGAATTAAACAAACTTCAAATGTCTTGTTAAGTGATATTGGAAAAATTCCACCACAAGCCGTTGATATTGAGCAAATTGTACTTGGAGCCATGATGTTGGAGAAAAATGCAGTTTCCAAAACCATTGATATTCTAAAACCAGCTAGTTTTTATGATCCGAAACATCAATATATATATTCAGCAATTCGCGAATTATTCGCAAGTACAAATCCGATTGATTTAATTACTGTTTCTACACTATTGAAAAAACGGGGCGAATTAGAAGCTTCAGGTGGAGCAGCATATTTGTCTCAATTGACCAATCGAGTTGCCTCTGCAGCGCATATAGAATTCCACGCTCGTGTAATTTCGGAAAAGCACATAAAAAGAGAATTGATTCGAATGAGTAGCGATATCATTCGAGATTCTTATGACGATACCAAAGATGTATTTGATGTGATGGGTAGTGCAGAAGGAGAATTGTTCCAAATTGCAGAAAATAATATGGGCAAGCAAGTCCAAAGCCTACAAAGTGTTGTTCTTGAGGCAATTGAAGAAATTGAAAAAGCCTCTCAAAATTCAGATGGTATTTCTGGAGTACCAACCGGATTCTTTGATTTGGATAAACTTACGTCTGGTTGGCAACGTTCTGATATGATTGTTATTGCTGCAAGACCTGCAATGGGTAAAACAGCTTTTGTTTTATCTATGGCCCGCAATACGGCTGTTGATTATGGAAAAGCGGTTGCACTTTTTTCCTTAGAAATGTCATCGGTTCAATTGGTTAAACGATTAATTTCTAGTGAGTCACGTATTAATGCTGAAAAATTACGAAAAGGAAATCTTCGAGAAGATGAATTTCAACAACTTCATTCGCGTATAACGAAATTAGCTACGGCTCCAATTTTCATTGACGATACGGCTGGATTGAGTGTTTTTGATTTACGTGCTAAGTGCAGAAGGTTGAAAATGAAAGAAAATATTGAATTAGTAATTATCGATTACCTACAATTAATGTCTGCTAAAGATGGAAAAGGTGGTGGAAATAGAGAGCAAGAAATATCCACTATCTCCAGATCGATTAAAGAAATTGCAAAAGAATTAAATATTCCTATTATTGCACTATCTCAGTTAAGTCGTTCAGTTGAACAAAGGGGAGGCGATAAACGACCTATATTGTCTGATTTACGTGAATCTGGAGCGATTGAGCAAGATGCTGATATCGTTGGATTTATTTATCGTCCGGATTATTATGGTTTCCTAGAAGATGAAGAAGGTAATCCAAACAATGGTATTGGAGAAATCATTATTGCGAAACATAGAAATGGTGCGACAGATCGTGTTCGCTTGCGGTTTGTACAGGAGTATGCTCGTTTTGAAAATATTGAATCATTTGAAGGGAATAGTATGAATGATACATTCAAAAATGCTAAAAATGAATCCTATACCATCACGGTTCCTAGTAATTTTGATAAAGTGCAAGATTCTTCCCAAGATATAGACTTGGAAGGTGGAGAAGTTGCTCCTTTTTAACCGCCAACTATGAAAAAATATTTCTGTCTGTTATTTTTACTTTTTTTGACCAAATTTTCTTGGTCGACTCAATTGTTGGTTCCTATGGATGACAGTCAGTCTAATCATTTAAAGGCTTATGGACTTTCATTTTGGGCCTTGGAAAAAGGAGTTGTCATTGAATGGTTACTCAATTATAAAGGAGGTTCTTTTTTGTTTCCTCATTTGGTAAATTTAGAGGAAGAACTAATCATTCGTGGAATTAAATACCAAGTATTGACAGATGGTCAGGTAAATCAAATTAAAAATCAAATAGCTGATCCAGAGGTAAATATGGAATTGGTTCAATTAGAAAAAGCACCTAAAATAGCTGTGTATTCTCCTCCAGGTACTCAGCCTTGGGATGATGCCGTGACGATGGTTTTAAAATATGCGGAGATACCCTACGATCAGATTTATGATTCTGCCATTGTAATGGGAGTTTTGCCTAAATACGATTGGCTTCATTTACACCATGAAGATTTTACGGGGCAATATGGAAAATTCTATGCCAGTTTTAGAAATGCTCCTTGGTATAGAGAACAACAAGCAATGGCTGAGCGTGACGCCAAAATGTTAGGTTTTGATAAAGTTTCAAAAATGAAATTAGCCGTTGCAATAAACCTAAAGAATTTTGTGCTTGGTGGTGGTTATTTATTTACGATGTGTAGTGGAACAGATAGCTTTGATATTGCTCTAGCTGCGGAAAATGCGGATATTTGCGAGCCCATGTACGACGGTGATCCGTCAGATCAAAATGCACAAAATAAATTAGATTTTACACAAACTTTCGCCTTTAAAGATTTTATTTTAGAGAGAGATCCCATGGTTTATGAATATTCAACAATTGATGGGACGGATTTGCACAGAATGGGAGTTGTAACTGAAGAAACAGATGTTTTTACTCTTTTTGATTTTTCTGCAAAATGGGATGTTGTTCCAACTATGCTTACGCAATGCCATACGGATGAAGTCAAAGGATTTATGGGTCAAACAACTGATTTCAAAAAAGATTATATTAAAAATAATGTATTGATTTTAGGTGAGAATAAGGCGCTTGGTACTGCGAAGTACATTCATGGTGAATTTGGTCAAGGAACATGGACATTTTATGCTGGACATGATCCAGAAGATTACGAGCACCGAGTGGGAGATCCTCATACAGATTTAAATTTACATTCAAATTCTCCGGGTTATCGTTTGATTTTAAACAACATCCTTTTTCCTGCAGCAAAAAAGAAAAAAAGAAAAACGTAAAAATGAATTGGAAAGTTGAAAATGAATCAAGCCTTCCTGATGTAGCTGCCGAAATCAGTAAATTTATACCTAGAAAGGGCATTGTTCTATTCGATGCTGAAATGGGTGCTGGTAAAACAACTTTAATTCGATCACTTTTATCGATTCTTACTTTCGAAGAATTTCAAGGTTCTCCAACTTATTCTTTGGTTAACGAATACGTTTCGGCGCAAAATACGCCCATCTATCATTTTGATTTATATAGACTCAATGACGAGAAAGAATTGTTTGATATAGGATTTGAAGATTATCTAAGCAATGACTCCCTGTTATTCATTGAATGGCCTGAAAAAAGTTATAAATTCCTTCCAGATAACATTTATTGGGTGTATATTCGTGTTGATGATAACAATCACCGCTTAATTGAATTGAAACATGATAACAGATCCTGAAGTCTTAAAAGGTTTGATGCAGCAAGGAAACTTGCTGCCACAAGAGGAAACCCTTGAAATTAAAAAAAGAAAAGGCAGTCTGTTCATTGGTATCCCAAAAGAGACTTCATTTCAAGAAAGGAGAGTGGGCTTGGTGCCAGAGGCTGTAAATTTATTAGTAG
>CAMAQX010000209.1 GCA_945860455.1 Lishizhenia tianjinensis | reverse complement strand
AAAAAAATCGCAATTTAGTTTTGTCTCAAAATCGTTCTCGGGCTTGTTATCGTTATTTGGTACTAGAGAGGGGCATAGATCCTAGACGAATTATTCCAGTTGGACTGGGTGAATCCTCCCCAGCATCCTATTTGGATCCATCAACAGGCAAAAAAGTCCTTTTGACTGAAGAATATTTATCTAAATTCACGAACGACCCAAACATGCTCGATCGGCTACATCAACTAAATCGAAGGACGGTAGGAGTAATTGATCGAATGAATTTTTCTAATAACGATCCAAAAGCACCAGAAAGTTATCTGTTATTTATTTACCAATCGAGTAATTGAAGCTATTTTAGATTTTTTTAATTGAATTTTCCAAATGCTAGTGGTAAAATATCTAGCACTGATTTGAATTTCAATACTTTATTATTTTGACTTACTAATATAATTTCAATCGGTTCCTTTTGTCTTGATTCCGATTCAGCCATTACTTGTCGGCATCCACCGCAAGGAGTTAACCAAGCATCTTTGTCAAATAAATCACCAAAAGCAACTACGCATAATTTTGCAACCTTTTTTTCCGGATAAAGTGCTCCTGCATGAAAAAGTGCAACGCGCTCAGCGCAAAGACCTGATGGATAGGCAATGTTTTCTTGGTTGCTTCCAACAATTATTGATTGATCTTCCATGCGCAAACTCGCCCCAACATGAAATTTACTATAAGGTGCATATGCATTTTTAGCTATTTTGAAAGCTTCATTTACCAATTCTATTTCATCACCGGGTAATAAATTCCAATGCTCAATTTCTTGATATTCAATTGTTAATGTATGTTTCATGTTGTAATTTATTCCTCAAATCCTGTGCTTGCCTTTCCGTTAAAATGATGCGTATAGCCAAAACCAACTGTTAAAAATGAAGATATGTGTGAAAGCTCTTTCGCAGTATATCCTATTTCATTTCCTTCTTCAAATCCTATATCCCATGGCTTGAAGGAATTATTGAAAAATGAATATCCTATAGAAAATCGATATGTATCAGACTCACTAGATGCAAGAACCAACCCAATAATTGGTTCAACATAAATGGATGCTTTGGATACAACATCAATTCCTCTTGATCTTAATAAATCAGAATAGAAAATATTTTGAGCATAACCCAATTTAACGCCTGCATCGATAGCAAATAATTCTGAATAAAATTTCTCATGACCAATTTTCACAAAACCTCCAAATGAATGATTTCCACCAAAAACTTTGGAAGGAACCCGAAATTCATTGATCGCAAAGTAAGAATATCTCCCTCCTACACCAAGTGCAAACCCATTTTTAAATGCATATTGATAATTGGGGGAGACGTGCACTAAACCTTGCATTATTTCTCGGAAAGCCTTGTTTGTAAATGTATTTGGTAAGCCAAGTTCGAGCGTGAAAGAATGTTTTGGCTCAATAATCCCTTGACCATTTGCGGAATTAATGATATAAAAGTAGTGTACAAACCAAAGCAGGAAAATTCGTTTCATAATTTAACGACACTAATATACAAAAAACATTTAATTGTAGTTGATTTTTTATTCTTCCATGTATAACATTGATAGTGTTTTTTGTTTCTTAATTTTATGACTGAAAGAAAGTATGATAAAACAAGAAATAATTGATTTAATTGACCAAGCGAATTTAGATAAAGAAATAACCGCGGATGAACAAAAAATAATTATTGAGAGGTGTATTGAAATTGGTCAAGATTTACAAGCAGTTTTAAATTTGATTGAGCGTAAACGTAATGTACATCGTAAGGATTCAATTTTAAAATGTCAAGCATGTGGAGAGATAATCAAATCATTAGATAGAGTTTGTCCTGCCTGTAGTTTTGTTAATGAAGCTTCTATTAATAAGCCGTTGGACGAGTTAATTCATGACATTGAGAATACGCTTGTTTCAATAAAATCGGATAAAAATAGTCAATTAATAAACAGATTGATGAATCATTCGTTGGTTTCATTACCTCTGTTAAGCGGGATTTCTTTTATACTGGGTTGGCACTACAACAGTGACTTTTTAGCTTTACTTTTTATTCTTTTGCTAATTCTAAATCAGATTTTGAAAAGAAAATTGCGTAAAAACAAACTAAAAGATAGTGAAATGAATCAGCTAGAATTCCCAGTTTTATTGTCGGAATTTGATAAAAAACTGCGCTTAATCGAACTTTATTATGGCAATGATGAAAGGACCAGAAATCACTTAGAAACGTTGCGATTAGATGTAGAACAGAGTAAGAAAATCCGTAAAACATCTATGAAAAGTGAAATTATCATTTATGGCATTGTTTTAATTATTTTGGTCCTTGTTGGTTATTTATCTCAAATTTATTTTTGATAAAACCTTCCCAATCAGTTTAAATTCACAATGAATTTGATGCTTAAATTCCTACCCATATTATAAACTCCTTGTCTTCCAGAAGCCGGATTTAATGGAGCATACTTAAGTCTACTTAAATGACTTTGATAGGCTACGTTGGCTAAATTTTCAGCACTTATATAAAGATTTATAAAATTAGTTTTGTTAAAGGTCTTAATGTTTGTGCCAATTCCTGCATTCAACAATGTATACGAGGGGGTTCCTGTCTCTGTACCATAGGCACTGAAATACTTGCTTTGCTTGAAATATAAGTCAACACCGAATTTCACAAAAACATTTGTTAAATTTTTACCTACTTTTTTGAATTGTGCTTTCAATTCCCCTCTGTATTTTGGTGGGGGAATAAATGGTAGATATTTCGTGCTATCTGGTTGATTATTAAGCGTAGCCTGAACAAAGGAAAATGAGTTTTCAATATGCAACCAATCCAATGGATGTGGATGTATATCCATATAAATTTCAGTCCCAATTAATGTTGCATTTCCTTGCGTAAACTTAAAAGCAGCTGTTGGATCTGATAGGTCCGGAATTGAATCTCCACCAAAAACACTTTGAATTTTCTCGGAATATATGTAATTGAATACTGAATTTATAAAGGGGGTTAATTCCAAAGAAAAATGATCTTTGTTTATGAAAAAAGCTAAATCTAATTGATGGCTAATTTCGGATTTTAAGTTTGAATTTCCATATTCGTACCTCAACGTCCCCTCATGTTTTCCATTGGAAGACATTTCCGAAATATTTGGAGCTCTGAAACCGCGTGAAAAATTTAACTTGAAAGTTGAAAATTTGTTTAGTTGATAAGAAGCACCTATACTTCCTGAAAAACTCGAAAAACTTCGTTGAATTTTTGAAAATTTTACTTCACTCAGGCTGTCCATAGCGACCGTTGAATTACCCAAACTATCTAAGACCAATAAATCGGTATTAATGTACCTATTGTCAAATCTTATTCCTCCTGCAAAAGTATATTTTTTAATTGTTTTTTGCGTAAAAACAAATCCGCCAGCATCCAATGAAGAATATTCAGGTATTAGGAATTCAATTCCTTTGTTTTTGTTCTTCTGAATCATTCCACTCAATCCAAATGATGTTTCCCAATGTTTTTTTTCTGGCAGGTTATATCTTAAATTATAATTCAATGTGGATAAATCAAAAAATAAATCTTTAATATCCGGATTTGATAGGTCGCCAAACTCCTTGCGTTTGTTATTTTGAAACCCCAAATCAAAATTGATCGATCCCTGTTTTACATGAAATAAATTGTTACATGTTAGTCTGGTGTGATTAATCGCTTGATGAGGGAAACCGATCTGATAGCCCTTCATATCCTCGGGTTTAGCCGTAACAATTGAGTTGTTTCCATCAACATCGATAGTTTCATGAACAAAATTGCCAAGGCTATCTCTTTCGCCTTCAATCATGTTAAGAATTGTATTGAAACTACTTGCATGAAGGTGAGAATATCCCCATTTTTTATTGAGTCCAATGAAAATGTTTCCACTATATTCTTGAAATCCTGAATTATATACTTTTCCATCAAATTTATTCTGGTAGTTCCCTGCTAATTTAGAGCTCAATTGAGCAGACCATTGATAGTCTTTTTTCCGACCTGAATTTGATAGCGAGTATCCCAATAGTTGATTATTTGTTTGATAATTTGTCATCAAACGCGTTTTTATTTTGCCTTCTTGCGGTGACTTAGGTGAAATAAAATTTAATACTCCTGCAATCCCATCAGATCCATACATTAAACTTCCTGGACCTTTTACAATTTCTATTCTATCCACACTATATTCATCGATTTCAATCCCATGCTCATCTCCCCATTGTTGACCTTCTTGTCGAATCCCATTGAATAGCGTGACAACCCTATTATAACCCAATCCTCTTATTGTTGGTTTTGAAATACCTGATCCATTGGTAATTTGATTCACTCCAGGTATGTTCTTTAGCGCATCAATTAGGTTTGTTGAACTTCCTTGATTTAAATAGTTTAAATCGATTGGTTTAATAATTAATGGGCTTATTTTAAGTTCTGTAGACCTTGTTA
>CAMAQX010000208.1 GCA_945860455.1 Lishizhenia tianjinensis | reverse complement strand
TATCCTGTTGGTTGGATACACGCTGTTTGAGAAATTAAAGCATTTCCAAATAAGTCACCATCCGCATCTGCATACCAAATAGTGTTTGGATTAACAGCGGCAATTGCATCATTACAGTCGGTGCTATTTGAAACATAACCAGCAGGTTGGGAGCAAGATAGAATGGTACTATTGGTATCTCCAAAAGTGTCTCCATCAGCATCAGCATAAAAAGTAGTTTGTGTTGTGCAATTCAATGATCCTCCAAACTCAATTCCATAAGATCCTAAAGAAGGAGAATTGTAACCCCATCCACCCGTTGTTGTTTGCCCACTAGCATAAAACCGAATGGAAACGGTAATATTATCAGCAACATTCTGTAATTGAGTTATTGAAGATAAATTTACAGCAGGCATCGCCCCTGTAGCGGTCATTGAAAATGGAAGGCCTATTAGGGTGAAGTTAGTTCCGTCTAAACTATATGCAAATTGCATTGAAACACCAGTATTTGCATAAAAAGTGGGGGTTCCCGCAAATCTAGCATTGATTGAACTCAAAGAAAGAGTAAAGCCAGGTGCGGCAGAAAATGTATTTTGGAAATAATCAGTATTTGTTGTGGCAATACCATTGTTTTGAAATCCAACCGTTCTAAATGAATTAGCTCCAGCCGACCCAACAGCACCAGGGCCTCTCGTAATTATATTTGAAGCATCTAGATTTAAATTATATACTTCTGCTGTACTTGTAGCTACATTGTTTTCTCCTGTAAAGTCCCATGCAGCTATTTGACAAAAAGTAACGTTGGTCACAAATAAAATGCAAAACCCAAGAATTTTTTTCATAAAATATTTTTTCACAAAATTAAACAAGGAAATGTAATTATCATGATATGAATTCATTATTTTTAGATGAATATTCAACTTCATTAATTTCAAACGTAAATTTTAGGTTGATGGGAATAAATTATTAATTCTAATTGACTACTTTTGCTTTGTTTAAAACCATTCTAAATAACAATGCGCCTTATTTTAGCAGATAGCAATGAATTGATCCGTATTGGGTTGAGAGCAATTATTGGATCAAAAACAGATTGGGTGGTTATCGGTGAAGCTCGAAACAATAAGGAATTACAAGAAATAATATTGAATTTTGGCGAGGCAATTGTACTTATTGATTTTAGCGCCCCAGGTTTTGATATTGGCATAGTTCCTAAGGTGTTAAATGCGAATAAAAAAGTAAAATTTGTTGCGCTAACGCCTGATCAATCGGCTCAAACCTTGGTGGATGCACTGCGATCTGGAATTACTTCCTACGTGAAAAAAGATTGTGAATTATCCGAAATCATAAATTCAATCGAGGAAACTAGTCAGGGAAACAAGTTTTTTTGTGGTCAAATCTTGGATACAATTCGCAAAGCATCTATCGATGTTAATGATTTAGATTTTGATTCATTCACCTGCGAGGCAGTAGTAATTTCTGATCGCGAAAATGAAATAATCAAATTAATCGCTGAAGGAAATACAAACGCTCAAATCGCCGATTTTCTTTTTTTGAGTAATCATACGGTGAATACCCATCGTAAAAATATAATGGCAAAACTAGGGGTGAAAAATACGGCGGGAATAGTCATGTATGCTGTTAAAACTAATTTGGTTTCTCCAAATAAATTTCTTTTCTCCCCAGAAATTGAAGTTTAATCGCTATTATTTTAAATTTCACAATACATTTGAACGTTTTTCTACGTTAATTGTAAGCTACTTGCAAATTCATGTTTATGAAGCACATTATTAGTTTACTTGTCGTTCTTTTTTTTGGTTCAAACCTTTTTGCCCAGGGTGAGAAAGGAAATGCAACAAATAGTAATTCTGCCCCAGAGCAGATCGAAATCAATACAAGAAATTCTATCAATTCTATTTCAAACATTGAAATAATGAATCAAATGGATTCAGTCCAAAACAGTGTTGTTGAGGATAATGAATTGAAAGAGGTGCAGTCTGTATCTGGTAAAAGTAGCGTTTCGAAAAAATCTGTCAATAAATCGAAGAAAGAACTAACTTCTAAAATTGATCAAAAGAACACTTTGGTTCAATTAAATCAAATTCAAGTAGCGAGTCGAAATCAATCTACACAAAGAAGCCCAACGATTCAACAACAATTGCAAATGGATCAACTGGTTAAGCAACTTGAAAATCAAGATTCAACGGCCTTTGAGTATCACATCAATAAATTTATAGCTAGCAACTACAACGTTGAATTAAAACAACAGCTGCAATTCGCAAATAAGCTCGATTCGAATGATACACGTGTGATAAAACAACTAGCTGCTGTAGCTTTCATAGAATTGGATACACTTACCTTATTGAATAATTTAGAAACTCAGGTTGATCGCGGAATATTAAATCAGGAAGTTTTATCTTATTGTGCTGATATGTTGTCATCTGCCCCCCCACAAGGAACGTTGATTACGCATTCTTTTGATGATACATACGCTACATTATATAATCAACTCAAATTTAATAACAATAGAGGTGTGACCATTTTAAATCTCGATTTTTTTCAAAGTTCGCTTTATCGAAAGAAGGTTTCTGAAATGGAATATGTTGTGCCAGATTCTAAGCTTATAAACACCCAGTTTTTAGTGGATTTTTGCAACTTGAATACTTCAAAATCACTAGCATTATCACTGACCATTCCTGCTGATTATTTAAAAGCAATTCAATCTAATTTATATGTTCAAGGTCTTGTTTTTGAATTTGATCCTACAAATGAATTAATCGATCGAAATAGCTCGTTATTTGAGGAAAAACTTACTTTTAATGTTCTATCAAAAGAGTCATCACTTTCTACAAATTACATACCAATGCTTTTGGAATTAAAATCTTTGTATCGTCAACAAAATGAACCAAACCAAGAGAAAAAGGTAGATTTTTTAATTGATGAAATCGCTCGGAAATCTCCTCAAAAGAAATTAATTCAAGAATTGAAGAAAAATTAATGCAATTTATACCTATCGCATATAAAACGGAATCAGATGAAAATTTGATGCGTGCTATGGCGCGAGGTGATAAACGTGCATTCGATGAAATCTACACGCGATATGCTGATTCACTCAAAAGGTATTTTAAACGAATGCTATGGCAGGATGAATTGAAAGCGGAAGATTTTGTACACGATATTTTTGCGAAACTCATTCGTAAACCAGATTACTTTGATGTGAACCGGGCTTTTAAAACATGGGTTTTTTCAGTTGCCTGTAACATGTGCAAGAATGAATACAAAAAACAATCGATTCGAAAAGGAACTTCTTTAGATATTGAAGACCATTATTCACTTTCCGACACTCGAGTAAATGTACTAAATGAAGTAGAAATGAATCAATTTGGAATAGCATACGAAGAGAAATTAGGTCAATTGAAACCAGAACATCGGGAGGTTTTTACGCTTAGACACATGGACGGCTTATCCATAAAAGAAATTGCTGAAATTGTTCAAGCGAATGAAGGAACGGTAAAATCAAGATTGTTTTATGCTACGAAGCAACTTGCTGAAAAATTAAAAGAGTATAATCCAGTATTAGAATAAAAAAATGGAAGATAAATTACAAGAAATTCTCTTTTCGAAATCTTTTTCGGAATTGACAGAAAAGGAAAAAAGTTCATTTGTTGATTTGTTCAACTCAGAGGAAGAATATGAGTCACTCCAATCATTGTTTACTCAATTAGAGGAATATAAAAAAGAGCAACCTGTGGCGAGCCATCATAAAACCAAGGTTTCTTTGGATGATCTGTTCGTTAATCAACATCAGTCGGTTGGTTTTGTAGCTCGACTTTTTCCTCCCAATAAACCATTTTATTTAAGTCCAATTTTTCAGCTAGCAGCACTATTGGTAATTGTTGCCTTACTTTATCCTTTAACTCAAAACGATATTGAAAAGCCAATACAATTAGCTAAAAATGAGGATTCTTCAACTAAGAAAATCGAAAACAAATCGAGAGAAAAGACTTTGAAGCAAAAAATAGTTGCTCAACCCGACTTAACACAACCGAATGAAACAAGTTCTAAATCAACTGATAAGGCACTGCAAAAAAGTAATTCTAGCGAGGGGCTTGCTGAAGACTCTGAGTATGCTTCATTTCCTCAGGCTTCAACAGTGGCTGATGATCGTATACCGGAAAATGAGATTAAATCAGAATCAGATGATATGTTAAGTTCCAATTTACCATCGAAAGATCAAGAAAAATCGACCCCTAATCGAAAAAAATCTGAGAGTGAAAGCTTGTTGAAAGAGAAGCTTATTCTTTCAGAAGATGTAAGTTTTACAACAGTTTTGGATGAAAATATAGTATTCCAGAAAAACGAAAAACAAAAGCAAATCAAAGTGAAGTCTTTAGGCGAAAATACTTCAGTTTTGGCCGTTTTATCTGCGATTTACTAACAAAAAAAGGGAGCCGTTTGACTCCCTCGAACTAACTATAAATTCCAGATTAATCCAAAGAGCCAATCATTTTGGATGGGTCTACGTATAAAT
>CAMAQX010000207.1 GCA_945860455.1 Lishizhenia tianjinensis | reverse complement strand
TACAATCATAGAAGGAGGTTCTATTGAAATAAAAAATGGAAAACCAACTGGGATTTTAATCGATAATGCCATGAATTTGGTACAAAAACAGGTGCCAGAATTTTCGGAAAAAGAAAAAATAGTAGCTGTTGAAGAAATCCAAGAAGAGCTTTTTCAATATGGAATTACCGGAGTCCATGAAGCAGGAATAGCATTTAAAGACATCGATTTTTTTCGAAGGTTGATGGATAAGGGATTAATATCACTCAATATTTATGCGATGCTTTTACCCAGCGAGGAGAACAAGAAATTTGCTAATAAAAACGGAATCTATAAATACAAAAACTTTTCGATTCGATCCTTTAAGGTGTTTGGTGATGGTTCTTTAGGTTCAAGGGGAGCTTTTCTAAAGGAACCTTATTCAGATAACCATTCTCACCATGGCTTCCTAACAACTTCAATAGGTGAAATGCAACAAATTGCGGACCTATGCGAACGTTTGGGGTATCAAATGAACACACATGCAATTGGTGATTCTACTAATTCTATCGTTTTAAAAATGTATCAAAAAGTATTTGAAAAAAACAAAGATCACCGGTGGAGAATTGAACACGCTCAAGTAGTTGATCCATCTGAAATTGCCTTGTTCGGAGAATTTGGTATTTTTCCATCAGTTCAACCAACTCATGCCGTTAGCGATCAACGGTGGGCTAAAAGTCGATTAGGAGACAGTCGAATGAAGGGTGCATACGCATATAAATCATTACTTAAAAGCTTCGGAATGCTTGCAATCGGCACTGATTTTCCTGTAGAATTAGCAAATCCATTTGCTACACTGCGAGCAGCTGTACTACGAAAAGACCAAGCAAATTTCCCATCGGAAGGGTTTTATCCAGAAGAAGCACTAACACTTGAAGAATGTTTAAAGGGTATGACAATATGGGCTGCATTTTCCTCCTTTGATGAAAACCGATTAGGGAGTCTTGAAGCTGGAAAAGATGCCACCTTTGTACTTTTTGTAAAACCCATTCAGACCAATGCTGTATTTACAGAAAATTTTGCCTGGAAAACCTTTATCCTAGGTAAAAATGTTTTTTCACTTGACGAGATTTAATTAGCTCAATTGATCACAAAGCAACTTAATTTCAATTCCCGGTGAAGCATTTTTATAAAGAATATTATTAACAGCCACTAATATTGGCATATTCACTTGAAATTTTTTATTGATTTCCATTAAACTTTTTGTGGCAAAATAACCTTCAGCTACCATATTCATTTCTAATTGAGCGGATTTCACAGAATATCCTTTACCGATCATAGCACCAAATGTTCTATTTCGAGAGAAATTTGAATATGCCGTCACCAATAAATCCCCCAAATACGCACTTGTTTTTGTGTTTCTATGTGCCTCATGTACTGCATCGATAAATCGTTCGATCTCTTGAATCGCATTCGAAACTAAAACGGCTTGAAAGTTGTCGCCATATCCTAATCCCGAGCAAATTCCGGAAGCTAGCGCGTAAACATTTTTCAATATCGCAGAGATTTCAGTTCCGAACAAGTCGTCTGAAATAGTGGTTTTTAGATACCTACAGCTTAAAAAATCAGCCATTCGATCAGCAAAACTCTCTTCACTACACGCAATTGTAAGATAAGACAATCGCTCCAATGCGACTTCTTCGGCATGGCAGGGTCCACAAATAATTCCAATATTCGAATAAGGCGTACCAAAAGTCTTGTGAATGTATCGAGCGGGTATCGCATGAAATTCAGGTATTATTCCTTTAACCGCGGAAAAAACAATTTTATTGGCCAACAAACTAGGAGGAATTATAGATAAACTTTCGTGCATAAAAGCAGATGGAGTGGCAATTATCACCACATCACTGGATTCAATTATTCCTGGTAAATCAGTGCTAACACGTACCTTTTCCAAATCAATTTCAACCGATTGGAGATAACGTGGATTGTGCTTAAAACTGAGAATATGCTGAACCGCTTCCTCACTTCTCATCCACCAATTAATTGAATTCACATTATTCGAAAGTAATTTAACCAATGCAGTAGCCCAACTTCCACCACCGATTACCGCAACAACATCATTTTTTTTTTCACTCACTTTCATTTTCTATGTTCTTGGATTTGCAAACATGTGAACATCTGCTGCTGTAATGGTTTGTCCACATAAGATTACCAAGCGCTCAACAATATTTCTCAATTCTCGAATATTCCCAGTCCAATTAATTTCTTGAAGAGCGGTTAAAGCATCCGAATCAAAGTGTTTTTTAGGTATTCCTTGATCGGTGCAGATATGATTGATAAAATGTTCCGCAATCAAAGGAATATCTTCTTCTCTATCATTCAACGTTGGGACATGGATCAAAATAACAGCCAAACGATGGTACAAATCTTCCCTAAAACGACCTTCCGCAATTTCAATCCGCAAATCTTTATTCGTTGCTGCTACTATGCGGCAATCAACTTTTATTTCACGTTCACTGCCAACACGTTGTATCACATTTTCCTGAAGCGCACGCAAAACTTTAGCTTGTGCGCTTGCTGACATATCTCCTATTTCATCTAAAAATAAAGTGCCCCCGGATGCTATTTCAAACTTTCCTTTTTTATCCTTAACTGCAGAAGTAAACGCTCCTTTTTCATGACCAAACAATTCGCTTTCAATAAGTTCCGAAGGAATCGCAGCACAATTCACTTCAATGAGCGGCATTTTATTGCGATTCGAATTATCGTGTAATGCACGAGCTACTAACTCCTTACCCGTTCCGTTAGCTCCTGTAATCAAAACACGCGCATCAGATGGAGCTACCTTCTGAATCATTTCTCTTATTTTTTGAACTCCCTCCGTTTCTCCAATTATTGAACTGCCCTTTAAACGATTTACGGTAGTTTTTAAGACTTTAGTTTCTTCCACAAAGCGCGTTTTGTCTTTTGCATTGCGAATGGTAACTAGTATCCGATTCAAATCAAGTGGTTTTTCGATAAAATCAAATGCACCTTTTTTAATCGCTTGAACAGCGGTGTCAATATTACCGTGACCACTGATCATAATAACCGGTGATTCATTTTTTGCTTTTACTAAAGCATCAAGTACCTCCATCCCATCCATTCCGGGCATTTTGATATCACAAAAAATTATGTCATATGCTTTTGAAAGTGCTTTTGAAAGGCCATCCTTACCATTTTCTGCTTCGTCCACCTCAAATTCTTCGAATTCTAAAATTTCTTTTAATGTTCTACGAATTGCACGTTCATCATCTATGATTAAAATTCTGCTCATTACACTTGATTTATGCAACAAAGATAATGGAAAATTAAAACAATGGTTTATGTGACTAAGGATACAAAAGCATATTTAAAATTGATTTACCTTTGTGTTATCATTCTAAAAAAATGCAGAAAAAAAAAGAAATTCTATTAACGCTATCCGTTGTAATCGTTGGATTTGTTAGTGGGTACTTTTATTACCATTACATAGGATGTGAGAATGGTTGCCCGATAAAATCAAACCCATGGTTAATGTCTGGCTACGGTGGTTTAATGGGAGGTCTAAGCGCCTCACTGATTTATTCTATTAGTAAGAAATCGAAAAATAAAATACAGTAAAAATGGTAGGAACAGTTATCGATGTTAGAACACCTGCAGAATGCATGGGTGGACAAGTAGTAGGATCAATTAATATTCCCTTACAAGAAATTCTTGAGCATGTGGAAGAAATTAAAAAAATGGAGCAACCACTTGTCTTTTGCTGCGCCAGTGGAGTTCGTAGCGGACAAGCAGCAGCATACTTTAAATCATTAGGAGTTACATGTGAAAATGGAGGTTCTTGGATTGACGTACAAAGTAAATTGTAATCAATGAGTTTTTTAGGGAAAATTTTTGGAATCAAACAAGTTGATTTCAAACAATTAGTAAAAGATGGTGCTTTGATTATTGATGTTCGAACTGCCGGGGAATTCAAAACAGGACATATTAAAAATTCAATGAATATTCCATTGTCAGAAATTCAACGTTCATTGAACAAGATACCCAAAAATAAAGTTGTAATTACTTGCTGTGCATCTGGTATGCGTAGTGGATCTGCTAAACAAATTTTGAAATCACAAGGATACGATGTGCATAATGGGGGTGGTTGGAGTAGTTTGAGTGGAAAAATATGAGCTCAAAAAAAATCCAACCTTGACTCTCAAAGTTGGATTTTTTAAGGAATTATCTAAACTATATTTTTTAAGGAATATAAATTTTAGCAGACAAAGGAGTTTTACCAACAAAAATGGTAGCCATATAAACTCCCCTATTTAAATTTGCCGGTAATTCTATTGATTGTTGGTTAACCCCAATTTGAGAAAATCCTAGAGTAGATGTAAACACAGATTTACCCAATAGATCAATTAAATTAAAAGACATTTTTGAGATGTTCAGTGATGAGAAATCAGCAATCACTTGATTTAATTCACTGTTGAATCTGATTGAAATTTTTGAAGTATTTTGCTCCTGAAGCGAGGATGAAC